>CAVGYS010000187.1:949-3098 GCA_963633505.1 Oscillibacter sp. MSJ-31 | reverse complement strand
GATCAGATATTATGAGAAAGAAAATTGTAGCAGGCAACTGGAAGATGAACACCATCAAGCCTGAAGGAGTTGAACTTGCAAAGGCCGTGGCCGAGAAATCAGCCCAGGTGCCTGAGAACGTGGGACTTATCGTGGCCCCTCCGTTCACGCACCTCTGCGCGGTGGGGAAAAACCTCGCCGGCTCGAGGGTCGAGCTTTCCGCCCAGAACTGCGCGGATCACGTCAGCGGGGCATACACCGGAGAGGTGTCCGCCGATATGATCAAGGCCGTGGGCTGCAAGTGGGTGATTCTGGGTCATTCCGAGCGTCGCCAGTATTACGGGGAGACCGACGGGAAGCTCGTCGTGAAGGTGAAGCTCGCGCTTGAGACCGGACTTGGGGTCATCCTCTGCGTGGGTGAGAACCTCGAAGAGAGGGAGGCCGGCAAGCACTTCGACGTCTGCTCAGCCCAGATCAAGAACGTCCTCTACAATTTCTCCGCCGAGGATATGAAGAAGGTCATCGTGGCATACGAGCCGGTATGGGCCATCGGCACCGGCAAGACCGCCAGCGCGGAGCAGGCCGAGGAGATTCACGCCCACATCCGCAAGGTGCTTGCCGAGAAATTCGGTGAGGCCGTGGCCGAGGACGTGACCATCCTGTACGGCGGCTCCTGCAAGCCGTCTAATGCCAAGGAACTCTTCGCGCAGAAGGATATCGACGGCGGCCTCATCGGAGGCGCGGCCCTCAAGGCCGACGACTTCATCCAGATAGCGAAGTCATTCTAAGATACGGACGCTCACGCCTATCCGGGCGGAGTCGCTCCATAGCCAGAACTTCTCACCCTCGGTCCTGATGACCTCGAGGGTGAGATTTTTTCTTGTCAGGATGTCCGTCTCGGTGGTCCAGGTGACGTCGGCCTTGAGCGTCTCCCCCTCGCAGGACGGGGTGCTGTCCATCTTCACGATGAAAAAGTCGGACATATTGTCCGTGAATGCCTTGAACTCCCGCGTCGTGCCGTTGTAGGACATCTGACAGGAGAGGGGATTGTACTTGAACGGGGTGTCGCGCCCCACCTGTATCCGCAGGTCTTCGGCCTGGGCGAAGGAACGCATGTATTTTTCCGGAGAACAGCCCTGCACCGCTGCAATCAGCATCGTGGCGAGGAGGGCTATGAGGTGCTTGAGTTTCATAATCGAACCTCCTTTATCAGTATGTCGGTGCTTCCGTCGGCGTTGAGCATCTCCGCCTTGAGGATTCCTTCTGCCGTGATAGTGTAGTAGCCATCGGCTTCCGTGGAGATTCTCTCCCCGTTGAAGTACCACCTCACCTCCGCCGCTTCGGGTGCGTTGAACACTCTCAGCGGGATTCTGGCCCCCTTTACGAACTTCCCGTCGGCCTTCCTGTCGCTGCCGCTGAGGTAGATGTAGGGGTGGCTGTCGCTGCGGAAGGGTTTCGTGACGAAGGATGAGCTTATCGAGGACGAGCTTCCGTCGCTGTATTTTATCCGTATGGTGTATCTGTAGGAAGTCTGAGGTGAGAGTCCGCTCAGCGTCACGCTGACAGCTTCCGGGAGGGAGGTCGTGCTGAAATTGCCCGAGGCGCTGCTCCATCCGATTTCGTAACCCGCTATCTTGCTGACGCTTTCATCTGCCCTCCAGCCGATGATGGCGGCGTCCTGGAAGACCGTGCAGTTTTTTATCGCGAGCGGCTCCCTGACGTCGAACGATACGCTTCCGTCCTGATTGAGCCGGATGTCTGTGAGGGCGAGGGTCGAGGTGCTGTCGCTCCGGAATTTGAAGGCCGGAGAGCTGTCGGAGCCGAAGCTGTCCTTGACCCCTTGGGCGAAGAACAGTTTTCCCTCTTCGGAACTCGCCGCCAAAAGGGCGGCGCACTGTCTGTCGGGGCGGCAGTTGATCTGGGACAGCTCCCAGCGCTGCGCGGCCGTGAGGTCCTTCTTGTAGTAGTCAGACCATCCGGCGCTATAGTTCGACTTGTCGATATGGTAGATGGCAAGTCCTTGATTTTCTTTGCATTCGAAGAGGAAGAACTCGTCCCCGTCGGTGGAACTCGCCTTGAAATATTGCCCCGAAACTCTGAGCGGGCTGAGCGTGTGGCTGCCTTTGCCGAGCTTGGTGCACTGTCCCGTTCCGAGAATTTCCAGATCGAC
>CAVGYS010000187.1:0-939 GCA_963633505.1 Oscillibacter sp. MSJ-31 | reverse complement strand
CCATTATTCCGGTTCCCCACAGGCCTTCGGCGAGTCCGCCGCTGCTTTCTCCGTCGGTGTCGTAAAGGTCGGGAAGTCCGAGATAGTGGCAGAATTCGTGGCAGAAGACCCCTACGGGAGAGAACTCGGTGCAGACGCAGAAGCTGTTGATCGTCCGTCCTCCGGCCTCTATCGTGCCGCCGTGTTCCTTGAGATGTCCGTGCTGCGGCCAGATCCAGTTCTCTCCCGCTCCGTCGGCTTCGCTGAGTCCGGCCGATATGATGAACACGTTGTCCACGCTCCCGTCGGAGTCGTTGTCGTAGAGGGAGAAGTCGACCTCGCTCTTGCTGCAAGCGTACTTGACCGCTTCGTGCAGGAGCACGTCCTTCCTGTCAGAATAGTTGGCTCCGTAGTAGGCCGCCGGCTTGGGAAGCGAAACCGCGGGCGCGAGCTCGAAGCGGTAGCTGTCATTGAGCCCGGGCTGGCTGTTGAAGTAGTCCTCCGCCTGCTGCACGTAAGTCTTGAGCTCCTGTTCGGAGCGTGTCAGGCTCCTGTCCTCGAACTGGACGGGAATCACCACCATCCTGAAGACGGCGAGTATGACTGCGGCGCAGAAATTCATCCGGCAAAGGTTTTAGTATTCGTTAAAAAATTTCAGCACACATAGATAGTGAGAATTTCTGAAAAAAGCAAAAGGGCCGGACAGCCTCACGGCCCCCGACCCTTTAAACGTGTACTAAAACCTAAACCTGCAACATAGATGCAGGAGGGTTCATCAACGTTGCATCAAGACAGAAAGATTATTCCTTTGTCTTGGCAATTGAAGCCTTGCGGAACTCCTTGAGGTCTTTCATGAGATCAAGGGCGGCCTTGCGTGCACGTGCTCCGGCAGCCTTGTTGTTCTTTGAAACCTGTGCCTCTGCGTTGGTCACGAAAAGCTCGATGTTCTCTTTGATTTTG
>CAVGYS010000186.1:0-3122 GCA_963633505.1 Oscillibacter sp. MSJ-31 | reverse complement strand
GTCTCCTTCTGTCTCATGATGGTCAGCTTGTGCTGAATCATCGGATGGTCGATAACGTGTAATTGGCTCATAAGAGAATGAAAATTTAGGTAAAGATACGACTTTTTTAGTAATTTTGTGAGGATGTAAATCTCATAAGTCGCGATGCTACGTATTTACTGCAAGAACACGGGAACGTTCCGGGAATTCCCCGAGGGTTCCACTCTTCTGGACATGATTCCCGCGTTTGACTTCGAACGTCCCTATGACATAATTTCCGCCAAGGTGAACAATGTCTCGCAGGGCTTGAAATTCCGTGCTTTCAACAACCGTGACGTGGAGTTTCTGGATTACAGGACCTATTCCGGACGCAACGTTTATTGCCGATCCCTCTGTTTCCTGCTGTGCAAGGCCGCGCAGGACCTCTTCCCGGGGTGCAAGGTCGTAATCCGACGTCCCATCTCGAAGGGCTATTTCTGCCGGGTGGACAAGCCGGGCGGAGAGTCCCTGCATCGGGAGGACATAGAAGCCATCCGGGAGAGAATGTCGCAGCTGGTGGCCTCCGACGTTCCGCTCCGGCGCCACGAAGTGCAGTCCGAGGAGGCTCAGGAGGTTTTCCGCAAGCTCGGCCAGAGCGACAAGGTGAAGCTTATCCGGACGTGCGGAGAGGTGTACGTGAGTTATTATACAATCGAGGGTACTGCCGACTACTATTGCGGGCCGCTCGTCCCGAGCACGGGTTATCTAAAGATCTGGAGCGTCAATCCCTATCACGGCGGGATACTCCTCAGAGTCCCCGACAGGCATCACCCCGAGTCTCTCGCCCCTTTCTACGAGCAGCCGAAAACTTTTGACGTGTTCGCCGAGTCCATCAGATGGAACAGGATAATGGGGCTGGACAACGTCGGGGACGTGAATCTCGCCTGCCTGGGCGGCAAGGCCTCCGACCTCATTCAGGTCGCAGAAGCCCTGCAGGAGAAGAAAATCGTCCAGATTGCAGAAGAAATCGATGCGAAATACAAATCCCCCAATCCTGTCCGCCTCGTGCTTATCACCGGGCCTACCAGTAGCGGCAAGAGCATTTTCTGCAAGAGGCTCAGCGTACAGCTCAAGGCCTGCGGACTGCTTCCCATATCATTCTCCACGGATGACTATTTCGTCAATCGTCTCGACACCCCGAAGCTTCCGGACGGGAGTTTCGATTTCGACAATTTCGACACCGTGGACCACGACGCCCTCCAGAAGGACGTGCTCAGACTCCTCTCCGGAGAGGAGGTGGAGGTGCCCGAGTACAACTTCACCACCGGCATAAGGGAGTACAACGGCAAGAAACTCAAGCTCGTTCCGGGAGCGGTGCTGCTGATAGAGGGCATTCACGCCCTGAACCCCGCGCTGCTGGACAAGGTCCCGGACCACGAGAAGTTCAAGATTTTCATAAATACCATAACGAGCATCTCCCTCGATGATCACAACTGCATCCCGACCAGCGACAATCGGCTGCTGCGGCGCATAGTGAGAGATTTCAACAAGGGGGCCTTCACCGCCCGCGAGACGATTTCCAACTGGCCGAACGTGCGCAGGGCCGAGGTGAAGTGGATTTACCCTTACCAGGAGGATGCCGACGTCCTGTTCAATTCTGCCTACCTCATCGAGTTCGCGGTGCTCCGGAATCACGCCGAATCCATCCTGGCCACCGTCCCGAAAAACTGTCCGGAGTACAGTGAGGCCAGCCGCCTGCTGACGTTTCTCCATTACTTCATCCCCGTGTCGGACAAGGAGATACCGGTTACATCATTCATGAAAAGTTTTATAGGATGAACATCAAACTCCCCTTTGATTTCTCTCCCGAAGAGCGGAGGCTGCGGGCCATGTCCCTCTTCCGCCAGGGATACAACTGCTGCCAGGCGGTGACTCTGGCTTTTTCCGACCTGCTGTCGGAAAGTCTTTCCCCCGAGCAGATTGCCGTCATAGGCTCCGGCTTCGGCGGGGGTATGGCGCGGATGCGCGAGGTGTGCGGAAGTTTCAGCGGAGCCGTCATGATGGCGGGCTTCATCTCCCCCGCCCCGGATCCGTCCAAAAAGGATGAGCGCAGGGACAATTATGCTCTTGTCCAGGAGTTTGCACAGGAGTTCAAGCGCAGAAACGGCGGGAGCATCATCTGCCGGGAGCTGCTCGGGCTCACTTCTGAGGCGAAAGAGAGCCCTGTCCCGTCCGAACGCACGGCGGAGTTCTACCGCAAGCGTCCGTGCGAACAGATTATCGGAAATGCGGCGATGATAGTCGCGGAATATCTGTTGAAGATGAATTTAGACAAATAAATAGCTTAAAGATATGAGTTTCAAAAAGATCGTAGTTGCGGGCGGAGGGGTGCTTGGAAGTCAGATCGCATACCAGTCCGCGTATAAGGGCCTTGATGTCACCATTTGGCTGAGAAGCCCGGAATCCATCGGCAGAACGCAGCCGAAGCTGGACAGGCTTCATTTCATTTATGCCGACACTCTCTCCAAGATGAACACTCCGGAGGGACAAAGTCCGTTCGTATGGTGCAACGGGCTTTCGGAGCGAAAGAGTTTCAACTATGAGGCTGCGGCTGCCGCCAATGAAAAGGCTCCGCATAAAATCGTCCTTGAGCTCGACATGGCGAAGGCCTTCGAGGATGCCGACCTTGTGATTGAGGCCCTGGCGGAAGACCCCCAGTCCAAAATCGAGTTTTATCAGAAGGCCGCCCCTCTCCTCCCGGAAAAGACCGTGATAGCGACCAATTCCTCCACGCTGCTGCCGTCGATGTTCGCATCCTACACCGGCAGGCCGGAGAAATATCTCGCCATGCATTTCGCGAACAATATCTGGAGAGGCAACACCGCCGAGATAATGGGGCATGCGGGCACGGGACAGAAATACTACGATGAAGTGGTGGAATTCGCGAAGGAGATAGGGATGGTGCCGCTGCTGCTCAAGAAAGAGCAGCCCGGCTACATACTCAACACCCTCCTTGTTCCGCTTCTCAACAGCGGCCTCTATCTCTGGGCGACGGGGGTGTCTGATCCTGCCACGATCGACCTTACGTGGAGGCTGGCTACAGGCGCGCCTTACGGCCCGTTCCAGATTCTGGACACGGTGGGCGTCACCACTGCCTACAATAT
>CAVGYS010000185.1:2616-3246 GCA_963633505.1 Oscillibacter sp. MSJ-31 | reverse complement strand
TGAACTCGGTCGAGAGGAAATAGATCCGGGACGAGCCGTCGGAGGCGATCAGAGACTCCCCGTCGGTCGTGAGCCCCCAGCCGTCGCGCGGGTAGGAATACGTCTTCTTGTATTGAAGGGTCGCGCCATCGTAAACGAAGGCGACCTTGTTCGTCCAAGTCAGGATGAAGAGCTCCCCTCCGAGCATCACCGAGCCTTCGCCGAAATACTTGCGCGCAAAATCCAGCCTGCGGCTCACCTTCCCCGTCCGGTAATCGACGATGCGGAACGATGACTTCCCGTATTGTCCGGTGCTCTCGTACATCTGCCCTCCCTCAAAGAAAAGTCCCTGCGTGTAGGCGGCGCTGTCGTGGGAGTACTCATTCAGGACTTTCACCTTGTATTGCGTGACCTTGGCACTGCACCCTCCGCACACGGCGCAGAGCAGCACGGAAATCACAAAAACTGAAATTAACCTTCTCTTCATGGCTGCGAATTTACAAACTAATTGTATATTTGCGTCCCGTTATGAATACAAAGTACATATTTGTCACGGGCGGAGTGGCGTCATCACTCGGTAAAGGCATCATCGCCGCATCACTTGCAAAACTGCTTCAGGCCAGGGGTCTGAGAGTCACAATCCAGAAATTC
>CAVGYS010000185.1:1997-2606 GCA_963633505.1 Oscillibacter sp. MSJ-31 | reverse complement strand
CCCATATATCAACATCGATCCGGGTACGCTGAACCCCTATGAGCACGGCGAGTGCTACGTCACCGAAGACGGAGCCGAAACGGACCTTGACCTCGGACATTACGAGCGCTTCCTCGGAGTCCACACCTCCAAGGCCAACAACGTCACCACAGGCAAAATCTACAACACCGTGATCACCAAGGAGCGCGAGGGCGCATACCTTGGAAAGACGGTGCAGATCGTCCCGCATATCACGGACGAGATCAAGCGCCGCATGCTTCTGCTCGGCAAGACAGGCAAATATGACATCATCATCACCGAGATCGGAGGCACGGTCGGAGACATGGAGTCGCAGCCGTTCGTCGAGGCGGTGCGCCAGCTCCAGTGGGAGCTCCCGGAAGAGGACTGCATGTCGATTCACCTCACCCTCGTGCCGTATCTTAGCGCGGCCAAGGAGCTCAAGACCAAGCCGACACAGCACTCGGTGCAGATGCTCCAGCAGTCCGGAGTGCAGCCGGACGTGATTGTGTGCCGCACCGAGCACCCGCTCACCGCGGAGCTCCGCAAGAAAGTGGCCCTTTTCTGCAACGTCAAGCCGGGCCACGTGATCCAGTCCATCGACGCCTGGAG
>CAVGYS010000185.1:0-1987 GCA_963633505.1 Oscillibacter sp. MSJ-31 | reverse complement strand
CCTCTGAACATGCACGAAGAGCATCTGGACGAACTCGTGGTGCGCCACCTCCAGGTGGAGAATTTCGCACAGCCGGACATGAAGGGCTGGAACGCCTTCCTCTCCAGGCTCAAGAACCCCAAATCGGAAATCAACGTGGCCCTTGTGGGCAAATACGTGGAGCTTCAGGACGCATACAAGTCCATCCTCGAGTCGTTCGTGCACGCCGGTGCCGCCAACGAATGCAAGGTCAAGGTGCACACCGTGCACAGCGAGCATCTGGATGAGGCCAACGCCGAGGAGATTCTCGGGAAGATGGACGGCATACTCGTGGCCCCGGGATTCGGGGAGCGCGGGCTGGAAGGCAAAATCGTGGCCGTCAAGTATGCCCGCGAGCACAACGTGCCGTTCTTCGGAATCTGCCTCGGGATGCAGATGTGCGTCGTGGAATTCGCCCGCGACGTACTCGGCTACAAGGATGCCGCGTCGGCGGAGGTCAATCCGAAATCCACACATCCGGTGATAGACCTAATGGAGGACCAGAAGTCCACCACCATCAAGGGAGGCACCATGAGACTCGGCGCCTACGACTGCCAGCTCAAGAAAGGCTCCCTCGCAGAGAAAATCTACGGCACGGAGATGATTTCCGAAAGACACCGCCACCGCTACGAATTCAATTCCGAGTATCTCGAGGCCTTCGAGAACGCGGGGCTCGTGGCCACCGGGCGCAATCCTCAGACGGGACTCGTGGAGGTCGTGGAGATACCGAAGCATCCGTTCTTCATCGGAGTGCAGTTCCACCCGGAATTCAAGAGCACGCCGGAACAGCCGCAGCCCATCTTCACCGCCTTCGTGAAGGCCGCGATGGACTACAAGTCAGGAAGAGCGTAAGAATCGTTTTATAAAAAGGGGCTGGTCAAGGATTTTGGCCAGCCCCTTTCGATTATAGTGTCCGCAGAGGAGTCAGAGTGACAGGCCCAAGCAGACCGGAATCCTCCACAGGCCATTTGGCCGCGGAGAAGTAGCCGTCAGGGCCTCTGCTGGCCCCGCGCGGAGCTATGTTGGCATTGTAGAAAATCCTCCACTTGATGCCGGAACGGTCCATATATGAGATGCGGTTCTCGCAGGAGCTGGACACTCTCACCACCAGTTCCCCACCCTGGGAAACCTGCTCCGGAGTCAGAGTGAGCACGTACGGCTTCTTGAACACCGTCCCGAGATACTTCCCGTCAAGCCACACGGCCGCACTCTCGCGGACATCCCCTAGATCCAAGGCCCAGGCTGCGGACTTGGGAGCATCCGAACGGAACGGAAGAGTCGTCCTGTATTCCGCACTTCCGGAGAAAATCTCATAGGCCCTGCCGTATTTCGTCCAGGAGCCGAGGGAGTTCACGCTTCTTGAGACCGGAAGTTCAGGCCCGCCGAGAGTGAAGCGCACGTGCCACGGCCCTGAGACGCTCTGCGACTTGCCATCCGAAGCGTAGAACGCATATTCCTCTCCGGCATATTCTCCGGCGAAGGTCTCAAGGAGATACGACTCGTCCGGAAGAATCTTCATGAACACTTCCCTGCGTCCGCCGCCAGCCTCACGCGTCCTGCCGTAGCCGAACTTCCCCGTCATAGGATTGTAGATTCCTACAGTCCCGCAGACGGCGTCGAGAGGCACCCAGCCCTCAAGGGTTTCCGAGCTGGAGTTCTTGACGAAATAATATTTGCCGCCGTCATCCTTTATGCGGCTGATGCATTGAAGCCCAAGGTCATACATGGTCTCGCGCGACACGCCGGCCATATCCAGCATCGCGGACAGGTCAGAAGAAAGAAGCACCCGGCCCTTGCCGCATCTTGCTACGCTGACCTCACCATCCTTTTCGAACTTGAGGGAAGCCTTGAGCTTTTCAAGGCGCGCGCGGCGTTCACTAAGTTTGTAAAGTCCCGGCACGTCTTCCGGAAGAGCATCCTCCACAATCACGACGGCACCCTTGCGGGCGAGTCCCAGCAGTCTTTCGAA
>CAVGYS010000184.1:846-3281 GCA_963633505.1 Oscillibacter sp. MSJ-31 | reverse complement strand
GGTCACTATTGGCCGGCCCCGATTCTTATGACGATATTCTCTTTCTATTATTCGAGAACGATAGGCTTGTACTTAGGCACAAGCGCCTTCATGATGCTCCATGCGAGGACATAAGCGATACCGCAGATGCAGAACATGATGAAATATCCGCCCTGCTTGCCCTCGAAGCCGAGGAAGGTGAACGTCGATCCGAGCTCAGCAGTCTTGGTGAAGAGCAGGCCGGCCCCCTTCTGAATCAGGAAGGAGCCGACACCGCCGGCCATTCCGCCGATACCGGTGATGGTCGCGATGGCGCTCTTGGGGAACATGTCTCCGATGGTGCTGAACAGGTTGGCGGACCAGGCCTGATGTCCCGCTCCGGCAAGGCCGATGAAGATGGCCGGCCACCACGCCGAGTGCACGCCCATAGGCTGTGCAAAGAGGGCGAAGAGAGGGAAGAACGCGAAGAGAAGCATCGCGAGCATGCGTCCGGCGTACGGATTCATGCCCTTCTTGTCCACGAATATGCGAGGCAGATATCCTCCGAAGATGGACAGCACCGTCACGATGGCGTAGAGGGTCGTGATGAGGATGACTCCCATGCCGGATGACGACTTGTAGCCGAACTGGTCGGAGAAGTAGGCCGGAGCCCAGAAAAGGAAGAACCACCACACGCCGTCGGTAAAGAACTTGCCGGTGATGAACGCCCATGTCTGCTTGAAAGTGAAGCACTTCCAGAGAGAAATCTGCTTCTCGTCCTTTTTCTCCTCCTTGGCAGCCGCGGCGTTCTCCGCATCGTCTTGATGGATGTAGGCGAGCTCCGCTTCGTTCACGTGTTTGCTCTTCTCAGGCTTCTCATACATGAACACCCAGAGGGCCATCCATACGTAGCCGATGGCACCGATGATGATGAAAGCCATCTCCCAGCCGCCGCCGACACCCTTGTCCTTGAAATACTGGGCGAGAAGCGGAATGGTGGCCGGTGCGATGAGCGCTCCGACGGAGGCTCCGGCGTTGAAGATGGAAGTCGCGAAAGCGCGGTCCTTCTTAGGGAAATACTCGGCAGTGGTCTTGATGGCGGCCGGGAAGTTGCCGGCTTCACCGAGGGCGAGCACGGCACGCGCGGCGATGAAGAGCCAAACGCTCACGGACGCTATCGCAAGAGCGGCGGCGGAACCGTTCTGCACGGCCTGCATCGCCTGGATGCTCTCATAGCCTTCGATGTGGCAGGTAGCCCAGCCGCAGGCGGCGTGGAGGCACGCACCGGTGGACCAGATTCCTATGGCCCAGAGATATCCCTTCTTGGTGCCCATCCAGTCCACGAACTTGCCGGCAAAAAGCATGCAGATGGCATAGATGATGGAGAAGAGGGCGGTGATTGTACCGTAGTCGTTGTCTGTCCAGTGGAATTCAGGAGCGATGAAGTCCTTCCACGTCAGGGACAGCACCTGGCGATCCATGTAGTTGACGGTGGTTGCAAGGAAAAGCAGCACCACCATCCACCAGCGCCAGTTGGTCATCAGTTTCTTTTGTGTACTCATATATGTGATTATCTTACCTGTTTCACTATCTCAAGCGCAGCGCGGCAGAGCTCGGTGATCTTGGACCACTCGCCTGCGGCGATGACGTCCTTAGGGAAGAGGTTGGAACCCATTCCGACACAGGTCGCTCCGGCCCTGAACCAGCCTTCGAGGTTGGCCTTCTCCGGCTTCACCCCACCGGTCACCATGATCTGGCTCCACGGCATAGGTCCCCTGAGATCCTTGACGAAAGCAGGGCCGAGCACGTCGCCCGGGAACACCTTGCACACGTCGCATCCCGCTTCCTGGGCAGTGCTCACCTCAGTCACGGAGCCGCAGCCCGGGCAGTATGGGATGAGCCTGCGGTTGCAGACAGGGGCGATGGCCGGGTTGAACACCGGACCGACTACGAAATTGGCTCCGAGCTGGATGTAGAGGGAAGCCGTGCCCGGATCGACGACCGAGCCGACACCCATTATCATCCCCGGAAGCTCCTTGCCCGCGAACTTCACGAGCTCGGCGAACACGTCCTGCGCGAAGTCTCCGCGGTTGGTGAACTCGAAGGCTCTGATACCGCCTTCGTAGCAGGCCTTGAGGACGTTCTTGCTGAGCTCTATGTCCGCATTGTAGAACACCGGTACGATACCGGTCTCCTTCATGGTCTGAAGGACTTGCAGTTTATTGTATTTTGCCATGATACTTATTGATTGTCTTGATTATCTTGACACGCGGCCGGAAGCGTCGCCCTTCATAAGGTTCTCAACCTCGGCTACGGTAACCTGATTGTAGTCGCCGAAGATGGTGTGCTTCAGGCAGGAGGCCGCAACGGCGAAGTTGAGCGCCTTCTGGTCGTCTCCGGTGTAGGTGAGCAGGCCGTAGATGAGTCCGCCCATGAAAGAGTCTCCGCCGCCGACGCGATCCACGATGTCGCGGATC
>CAVGYS010000184.1:0-836 GCA_963633505.1 Oscillibacter sp. MSJ-31 | reverse complement strand
GGGTGATGTCGTAACGAGGAGACTGATAGAGGTTCTTGCCGTCCCAGAGCACTCCGCCCCAGGTGTTGTGGTTGGCGTTGATGGAGCCGCGCAGGGTGATGATGACCTTCTTCGCGCGCGGGAACTTCTTCATGAGTTGCTCCCCGACGCTCTGGAACCTGCGCTGGTCGATCTCTCCGCCGGTGCTGGTCACGTCGAATCCCTCGGGCTTGATGCCGAAGACCTTGTCGGCGTCCTCTTCGTTGCCGAGGATGACGTCGCTCCCCTCGACGAGGGCCGGCATCACCTCTGAAGCCTTCTTGCCGTATTTCCAAAGGTTCTTGCGATAGTTGAGGTCACACGATACGGTGATTCCCATGGAGTTGGCTGCCTTGATGGCTTCGAGGCACACGTCGGCGGCACCCTGGCTCAAGGCCGGAGTGATGCCGGTCCAGTGGAACCAGTCCGCTCCTTCGAGCACCTTCTTCCAGTCGATGTCGCCCGGCTTGATGGTGGCGATGGAGGAGTTGGCGCGGTCATAGACGACCTTGCTCGGACGGGCCACGGCTCCGGTCTCGAGGAAATAGATTCCGAGACGGTCACCGCCATAGACGATGGAGCTTGTATCCACTCCATAAGAGCGGAGGTCCTTGAGGCAGGCCTTCGCGATATCGTTCTCAGGAAGCCTCGTGACGAACTTGGCGTCCATTCCGTAGTTTGCGAGTGATACGGCCACATTGGCCTCGCCGCCACCGAAAGTGGCGTCATACTGCTTCGCCTGACCGAACCTCAGGTATCCCGGTGTTGACAGCCGGAGCATTATCTCTCCGAAAGTGATGATTTTGGGCATATAGGAA
>CAVGYS010000183.1:0-3284 GCA_963633505.1 Oscillibacter sp. MSJ-31 | reverse complement strand
CTTCTGGGCTATCTCGACGCCGTCGTCCACGTGGCGCTTGATGTCGTGGGCGCTCTGGAGCGGAGTGAGTCCGCTATGGTATTTGTGCTCCTCGTCCTTGTTGAGCAGGGATTCGTTCTCCACGAAACAGAGAGGATTGTTGATCTTGCCTATGTCGTGATAGAGGGCCCCCGCACGGATGAGGTCCGGGTTGACGTTGATGGCCCGGGCCACCGCGTCGGCCATGTTCATCACCTGAAGGGAATGCTGGAAAGTGCCCGGAGCCTTCTGCTCAAGCGAGCGGATCAGAGAGTTGGAAGTGTCGCAGAGTTCGATGAGACGGGAGTTCGAGACCAGATTGAAGATGCGTTCGAAGAGGAAGACCAGAGGGTAGCCCGCCACGGTGAGCAGCGACCCGGCGAAAAGCGCGATGAGCACTCCCCATACTCCGCCGGAGACGACGTCGGCCGCCCTGAAGCCCAGATAGACGCAGGCGAGTATCGCAAAGGTGATCATTGCGGCGACAAACTGCTTCCATCCGCGCTGGAAATACCTGAATATCCTTATCATCAGCAGCCCGGCGAGGACGTACATCACGAACATCACTGCCCCGCGCGAGGAGGCAAAGAGCAGCGGAGCCATCGACACGACATACAGCGGAGCAATCTCCTTCGGCTCCATGAAGGCCTGGAGCATCAAGGCGGCCAGAGTGAACGGCACGAAATATAGCACCGAGGTCCCGGCCCGTCCGAGCAGGAGCGCACAGAGGGCGAAAATCAGATAGACCGTCAGTACGTACGGATACCTGCTGTCAGCGAACACCGCAGGGCAGCTGAAGAATATCGCCAGATAGAGCATCAGAGTCAGAGCTGCGGCGATGATGAAATTGCCCGTGAACATCAGGGCCGGATGCCCCATGTACCCGACGTTGGCCTCGAATTCCCTCTTGTAGGAGTCGAGCATCTGTTCTATCTCGGGCGTCACGATCTCTCCCTTGGAGACGATCACCTGCCCGGCGGAAACGTAGCCGGAGGTGGGGGATATCGTGCGGTCGGCGTCTTCATTGACCAGCTGAGTGGTCTGGGAGTCGAAGATGACGTTGGGGACTATGATGTCATATACCCCGCTCACTCTGAAGAGGGAGTCGAGGTTGACGTCGGACACTCCGCCAAGATCCGCAAGGAGCTTGGCCTTCGCATCCGACTTGAGATAGACTTCCGTCGAAGGCACCTTGTAGGCACGCTTGTCTCTCTGGAGATAAATCACGTCGGAAGCCGCCGCAGCGTCCCCGCCGGCGTCGGCTATGATACCTTTATTATATATGGCGCGGATTTCGGAAGCCACGGCCCCGCGCAGGGAGCCAAGATCCAGAGCCTCGGCGGCGCTGATGTACTTGTTGGCTATCTCTTCTGAGTATTTGTAATAAGGGACGAGCTGCACGGCCGAAGTCTCGCGCTCGGAGCGCATCTGCTCGGCGGTCTTGTAGATCGGGAACTCGAATTCCGCGAAGAGAGTCTCATACTTCCACGCCTGCCCCCTGCGGTAGTCGTAAGGGAACTTGGAGCCGCGCGGCAGCGAGACGAACACTGCGGCGAAAACCAGCACAAGCGGCAGGATGAGCCTGAGGCGCGGGAGATTCTTCATCACAACGACTACTATGCGTCAATGTTGGCGTAGTGGGCGTTCTCTTCGATGAACTGCCGGCGAGGCGGAACGTCGTCGCCCATCAGCATCGAGAAGGTGCGTTCGGCCGCGGCGGCGTTGTCGATGGTGATCTTCCTCAGGCGGCGGCGGGCAGGGTCCATCGTGGTGTCCCAGAGCTGCTGCTCGGACATTTCACCAAGACCCTTGTAGCGCTGCACGGTGTAGCCCTTGTCGGAGCCTTTGCCCAAGGCGAGGGCCGCCTCTTCGCGCTGCGCCTCCGTCCAGCAGTAGATCTCCTCCTTGCCCTTCTTGACAAGATAGAGAGGCGGAGTGGCCAGATAGACGTAGCCGTTCTTGATGAGGTCGAACATATAGCGGAAGAAGAAGGTGAGGATGAGGCAGGCGATGTGCGAACCGTCAACGTCGGCATCAGTCATGATCACTATCTTGTGGTAGCGGAGCTTGCTCAAGTCCATGTGCTTCTCCCCGTTCTCGTCCTCCTGCGCCACCGTCACGCCGAGGGCCGTGTAGATGTTGCGGATCTCCTCGGAATCGAAGGCCCTGTCACCGGAAGCCTTCTCGACGTTGAGAATCTTTCCCCTGAGCGGCAGGATGGCCTGGGTGTCGCGGTTGCGTCCCTGCTTGGCGGTGCCGCCCGCGGAGTCACCCTCGACGAGGAAGAGTTCGCACTTCTCCGGGTCGCGGTTGGCGCAGTCGGCCAACTTGCCCGGCATGCCTCCTCCAGTCATGAAGCTCTTGCGCTGCACCATCTCGCGGGCCTTGCGGGCCGCAGCACGGGCCGTGGCCGCGAGCACTATCTTCTCGATGATGAGCTTGGCCTCCTTGGGGTGCTCCTCAAGATAGGACTCCATCGCGGCGGAAGTGGCCTGCGACACCGCGGAGGTCACCTCCGGGTTGCCCAACTTCGTCTTGGTCTGTCCCTCGAACTGAGGCTCGGCCACCTTGACCGAGATGACGGCCGTGAGCCCCTCGCGGAAATCCTCCGGAGAGAGCTCGCCCTTGAACTTCTCGAGGAGCTTGTTCTTCTCCGCATACTGCTTGAGCGAGCGGCTGAGGCCCATCTTGAAGCCCTGAAGGTGAGTACCGCCTTCTATGGTGTTGATATTGTTGACGTAAGAATAAATCTTCTCCGAGAATCCGTTGTTGTACTGGAGAGCGATGTCGATAGGGATGATCTTGTCGGAATTGACGCACACGGGATCCGGGATGAGGGTCTGCGCTCCGGCGTCAAGATATTCTATGAACTCGCTGAGACCCTTGGTGGAGTAGAACTCTTCGGAACGGAAGACCTTGCTCCCCGTGGCCTTGGACTCCCCGGTGAGAGGGTCGGTCTTGAATTCGTCCACCTCCTCCCTCATGTCGGTGAGGCTTATGCGGATGCCCTTGTTGAGGAACGAAAGCTCCCGCAGACGGGCGGCCAGGGTGTCGTACTTGTAAACCGTGGTCTGGGTGAAGATCTCCGGATCCGGATGAAAGGTTATGGTGGTGCCGGTATCCTCACACTCGCCGATCACCTCGACCGGGCCGAGCGGCTTGCCCTTGGAGTAGCTCTGCTTGAAAATCTTCCCCTCGCGGTGAACCTCGGCGACGAGGCTGTCGGACAGGGCGTTGACGCAGGACACACCCACGCCGTGCAGACC
>CAVGYS010000182.1:1233-3301 GCA_963633505.1 Oscillibacter sp. MSJ-31 | reverse complement strand
ACATGCTCCGCAGATACCCTCACGACAGTCGTGATCGAAAGAAACCGGACCGCTGCTCTGGCATCCACGCTCCACAGCAACCGGATCCGCCCCTTCACGAATCAGCTGTTCATTGAGAATATCCAGCATCTCGAGGAAAGAAGCGTCTTCCTCGATGCCTGAAATATGGTAAGTCTCAAAATGACCCTTGGCCTTGGCGTTCTTCTGACGCCATATCTTTAAATTGAATTCCATCTTCTATCAGTCTTTATAGTTTCTGGTGGCAACCTTTATGAACTCATACTTGAGAGGCTCTTTGTGAAGTTCAGGCTCAACGCCCTCTCCCTTGTACTCCCAGGCCGCTACGTACATGAAGTTCTCATCGTCACGCTTGGCCTCTCCCTCTTCGGTCTGGCTTTCGATGCGGAAATGTCCGCCGCAGGACTCATTCCTGTTGAGAGCGTCACGAGCCATAAGTTCGCCTATCTCGAAGAAATCCTCAAGACGAAGAGCCTTCTCGAGCTCCTGGTTGAACTCGTTCTGGCTGCCCGGAACCTTGACATTCTTATAGAAATCGGCCTTAAGCTCGGCTATCTCCTTGATTGCTTTCTTAAGACCTTCGGCATCACGGGCCATACCCACGTATTCCCACATGATGTTTCCGAGCTTTTTGTGGATGGAATCCACGGTCTTGGTTCCATTGATGGAGAAGAGACGGTCGATACGTGCCTGAACTGCCTTCTCGGCCTCAACGAACTCCTTGGTATTGACGTCAGTCTTAGGCTCGGCGAACTTCTTTGAAAGATAGTCTCCGATCGTGACAGGGAGGACGAAATAACCGTCTGCAAGCCCCTGCATGAGAGCGGACGCCCCGAGACGGTTTCCGCCGTGGTCGGAGAAGTTCGCCTCACCTATGGCATACAGTCCAGGGATGGTAGTCTGAAGATCATAATCAACCCAAATACCGCCCATAGTGTAGTGGATGGCCGGATATATCATCATAGGCTCATCCCAAGGGGAAGAAGCGGTGATCTTCTCGTACATATCAAAGAGGTTGCCGTAACGTTCAGCAACTCTCTTGTGTCCGAGACGCTGGATGGCGTCCGCGAAATCGAGGAACACAGCCTTTCCGGTCTCGTTGACACCGTAGCCGGCGTCACAACGCTCCTTTGCGGCACGTGAAGCCACGTCGCGAGGCACGAGATTTCCGAATGCAGGATAACGGCGCTCGAGATAGTAATCGCGATCCTCCTCCGGAATCTGAGAAGCCTTGATTTCATGTTTGCGCAGCTTCTTCACGTCCTCCATCTTCTTGGGAACCCAGATGCGTCCATCGTTGCGCAGAGACTCGCTCATAAGGGTGAGTTTGCACTGCTGATCACCGTGAACGGGGATACAGGTAGGGTGAATCTGAGCGAAGCAAGGATTGGCGAAATAAGCGCCCTTCTTGTAGCACTGCATGGCCGCTGAACCGTTGCTGTTCATGGCGTTGGTGGAGAGGAAATAGGTGTTTCCATATCCTCCGGTGGCTATCACCACGGCGTGCGCGCCGAACCTCTCAAGTTGCCCGGTGACAAGATTGCGGGCGATTATACCCTTTGCCTGACCGTTGACAAGAACAAGATCCAGCATCTCGTGACGAGGATATGATTTGACGGTGCCTGCGGCTATCTCCTTGTTGAGAGATGCATACGCACCGAGGAGCAGCTGCTGTCCGGTTTGACCTCTGGCATAGAACGTACGGCTTACCTGCACACCGCCGAATGAACGGTTGGCAAGATATCCGCCGTACTCGCGGGCGAACGGAATACCCTGCGCGACGCACTGGTCAATGATGGATGCGCTGACTTCGGCAAGACGATAGACGTTGGCCTCACGGCTTCTGTAATCACCTCCCTTAATCGTGTCGTAGAAGAGACGATAGACAGAGTCGTTGTCGTTCTGATAGTTCTTGGCGGCATTGATACCTCCCTGCGCGGCAATCGAATGTGCGCGGCGCGGAGAATCACTGATGCAGAAAATCTTGACGTTGTAGCCGAGTTCACCGAGAGACGCGGCTGCGGATGCTCCGCCGAGTCCGGTACCTACC
>CAVGYS010000182.1:0-1223 GCA_963633505.1 Oscillibacter sp. MSJ-31 | reverse complement strand
AGCGGTCCCTCTGGAATTTTTGAATTTAATTTGGAAACTAACTTGTCAGACATTGTACTTATTTTGTAAATATTGTTATCTCCTAAAACAAGGTGTTCTCCTCCCCCGCTTCCCTGGAAAGCCCGAGATGCCTGTAGGAAAGGTCGGTGGCGATTCTCCCCCTCTGAGTTCTCACGATGAAACCTTCTTTTATCAGGAACGGCTCATACACCTCTTCAAAGGTGCCCTGATCCTCCCCTATCGCGGTGGCTATAGTGTTGGCTCCGACGGGTCCGCCCTTGAAAGTGCAGATTATGGTGCGGAGTATCTTATTGTCGATGGAATCAAGTCCACGAGTGTCTATCTTGAGTTTGTCCAGGGCGAATTTCGCGATGGCGACGTCTATGTGTCCGTCTCCCTGAACCTGGGCGAAATCTCGCACCCTGCGCAATAGGGAGTTCGCTATGCGCGGAGTGCCACGGCTGCGCAGTGCAATCTCGACGGCGGCGTCTTCTTCTATCCCCACGTTCAGTATGGCGGCACTCCGCTTGATTATTTTCACAAGGTCAGAGGTGTCATAGTACTCCAGTCCGCAGTTGATTCCGAATCTGGCACGAAGCGGCGCAGTAAGCATTCCGGCCCTGGTGGTGGCTCCGACAAGGGTGAAAGGGTTGAGAGATATGCGCACGGAGCGGGCTCCTGGACCCTTGTCTATCATTATGTCGATGACGTAATCCTCCATCGCCGAATACAGGTACTCCTCAACTTCCGGAGAAAGCCTGTGGATTTCATCGATAAACAGCACGTCCCCCTTGTCGAGGGAAGTGAGCAGACCGGCCAGGTCTCCTGGACGATCCAAAACCGGTCCGGAGGTGATTTTGATGTTCACCCCCATCTCTGACGCGATGATATGGGCAAGAGTGGTTTTACCCAACCCCGGAGGGCCATGGAAAATGGTGTGATCCAATGCGTCCCCGCGCATTTTGGCCGCTTTTATATACACCCGAAGATTGGACACGATTTCACCCTGACCGGTGAAATCTTCCAATTCATGGGGCCGGATAATTCCTTCCAAATCCTTATCTTTGCCCTCGTTTGTATCGTGCGGGTCAAAATCCGACATTGCGATGAAATCAATCAGGATACAAATATAGTTCTTTTATTTATAAAAATTGAGTATTTTGATTGCTTGTTGATTTTGTTGATAACTACGACAACACCTTGAAAGAGCCTACGCTTTTGCC
>CAVGYS010000181.1:0-3306 GCA_963633505.1 Oscillibacter sp. MSJ-31 | reverse complement strand
GTTGAGAGGCACCCCGTCGAGCGTGACGTTGATGCGGGAATCCCCCGCGCCGCGGATGCGCATGTAACTGGTACCCGTGCCCATTCCGTTCTCGCTCCACGCGATCACGCCCGGAGTCCGCGCCATGAGGAAAGGCAGTTCCTTGCCGCTGCGGCTGAAGGACTTCAGCGAAGACACGCCAATGTTGGCGACCGCGTAAGGCGCGTTCTCCTGCACCTTGACGCCTTTCACCACCGCCCCTTCAAGCTGTTCGACCAGAAGCGAATCTTTCGCCGTCTGAGCTCCGCCCACGGCGGACGAGAGCAGGAGCATCACAAAAAATACATTCTTTTTCATTAATGTAATTTTAAATAAAACAACGTATAAGGGGAGGCATTTCCCTACGCCGGCATTACCCGGATCAGGTTATGGGTATAATCTCAGCCCCGAAACTCCGGAGCACCCCTTAATGAAATTCCTAACAAGTGAAGTTTTCCGCCGCGAAGATAGGAATTATTTCCTAAATTCGTGAAAATATTCTTATGGAAGTACAGATGGAGGAGAGCTGGAAAGAAGCTCTCAAGGACGAGTTCGACAAGCCGTATTTCACCGCCCTCGCGCAGGAACTCCACAGGGAGAAAAGGGCGGGAGAGGTGATATTCCCTCCGGGGAGGGAGATTTTCAAGGCCTTCGAGCTCTGCCCCCTGGACAAGGTCAAGGTGGTGATACTCGGGCAAGACCCCTACCACGGTCCGGGCCAGGCCATGGGTCTGTCATTCTCCGTACCGCAGGGCGTGGCGGCCCCGCCGTCGCTGAAAAACATCTTCAAGGAAATAGAGAGCGACCTCGGTGTCATGATGTCCGGGAGCCCCGACCTGCGCCCCTGGGCGGAGCAGGGAGTGCTTCTTCTCAACTCGGTACTCACCGTCCGCGCCGGGCAGCCGGCCTCCCACAGCCGCATCGGTTGGCAGACGTTCACGGATGCCGTCATCAGCCTCATCTCCGAGCGCTGCGAAGGCGTAGTATTCCTCCTCTGGGGCAACTACGCCCGGAGCAAGGCCCCCCTCGTGGACAGGACGCGCCACCACATACTGGAGGCGGCCCACCCCTCACCTCTGGCGAAAGGGGCGTTCTTCGGATGCCGGCATTTCTCCAGGACTAACGAGATTCTGACTTCGGAGGGCAAGGCCCCCATAGACTGGAGGCTTTAAACAACTTAGCGCTTCTTCCTCCCCCGGGAGACGAGCCCGGACAGCAGCCTTACGACGAGCAGGGCTGCGAGCAGCAGGAAAGCGAGGGTGCAGATGCGCCCCGCCATGTCGCCGTTGCGCACGAAGAAAGTCCGGGAAGAATTGAGATTGACTTCGGAGGAAATCGTGGCCTCCTCCCACCACGGGGTTCTCTCAAGGATATCCCCTCTCTGGTCTATGATGCACGAGATGCCGGTGTTGGCGCTGCGGGCGACGTCCCTGCGCAGCTCGATGGCGCGCAGGCGGGAGTAGTTCAGATGCTGTCTGTATCCCGGGGTGTCGCCCCACCAGCCGTCATTGGTTATGACTGTCATCATCATGGCTCCCTTGCGCACATATTCCGTGCAATATTCCCCATAGATGGACTCATAGCAGACGGCGCAGCCGAACGGAATCCCGTCGAAATGCAGGACCGAAGCCTCGCTCTGCCCCTCGCAGCGGCCCATAAGACCTCCGACGCCCAAAAGAGAGGAGAGTTTCTCGTCCAGCGGCACGAATATCTTGGGATACGGCGTGAGTTCAGTCCCGACCACCAGCCGGCTCTTGAGATAGGTCTCGCTCCTCCCGGCGGAATCCAGGACTATGGCGCTGTTGTGCGAAGTTATCCAGCCTTCACCGTACTTGCGCGCGAGCATCGACGGTGCTTCCCCTTTCGGATACGTCCGATAGCTGGAGGCCCCGAAAAGCAGCGCCGCACGCGGATGCCTCTCAAGCATCCCCCTGAAGCTGTGCACCGTAGGGGAAGATTCCAGATGATTGAGCACCACGTCGGCGGTGACGGTCTCCGGAGCGACCAGAAGCACGCGCGAGGAAATGTCCTTCTCTTCACAAAGCGCCCTCTCGAAGATTGACACCAGAGCCTTGTTCTGCTCGGCTTGGCTGACGAGCTTGTATTTGTGATAGGGGTCGAAGTTGGACTGGCCGATGATGACCTTCATCCTGCCCTCCGACTGCTCCTGATAATTGTTGTAAATGATTGAAGAAGCGGTGAGAGGCCCCGCCACGGCGAGCACTATCCCGACTGCGGAAGCTATCCTTGCCACCGGGGTCCAAGACCTCCAGGAATCGGTCCCGAGGGCCTTTATAAGACCAAAAAAGGCCAAGTTCACCACCCAAATCCACAGGGAACCGCCGAGAGCGCCGGTGTATTCGTACCATTGCACGCTGTGCGTGCTGCCGGCGAAGGCATTACCCAGCACCAGCCACGGCCAGGATATGTCCACTGAGAAGTACCGCCTCTCCCAGGCTATCCACGTCACGGCAAGGAAAATATAAGGCACGGCCCCGCCCAGATGCTTTTTCGCGAGACGGAAAACGGCCCAAACGACGGCCATCTGAAGAGCATTGGCCACGATGGCGAAAATGCCGCCCCCGAGGGTGGCGTTGCACACCCAGAACGTGGTCAGGGCGTTCCAGAGGACGAAAGTCCACAGATAATAGAAGAAAAACTTGCGCACCCTGTAGCAATCCGCGGCATAGTCGGCGAGCAGCAGAGGCACGAAGCCCACGAGCGCGAGCGCACCCGTGTGCGGCACAAGCCAGGGCAGACTCAGCAGTACGGAAGAAATCGTACAGAGTATGAAGAGCTTGAGTTTCATCTTATTGCTGTTCCTCCGGCATCTGAATGCAGTATTTGCGCCACTTCGCGAGCAGAGCCTCCATGTCGGACGGCAGCGGAGAGGAGAACTGGAGCCACTCCCCCGTGCGCGGATGCACGAAGCCCAGGCTCCCGGCATGCAGGGCCTGTCGCGGACAGATCTCGAAACAATTGGCTATGAACTGCTTGTACTTGGAATATATCGTCCCCTTGCGGATTTCGTTCCCGCCGTAGCGTTCATCGTTGAATATCGGATGGCCGATGCTGGACATGTGCACCCTGATCTGGTGCGTCCGCCCGGTCTCCAGCTTGCACTCAAGGAAAGTCACGAAGCCGAACCTCTCCAGCACGCGGTAGTGGGTCACCGCCCTCTTGCCGTGCTCCTCATCGTCGTAAACCTTGAAGCGGAGGCGGTCGTTGGGATCGCGCCCGATGTTGCCGTCCACGGTCCCCTCGTCGTCCTTGACGTCACCCCAGACC
>CAVGYS010000180.1:0-3322 GCA_963633505.1 Oscillibacter sp. MSJ-31 | reverse complement strand
GATCATCGACGCCACGATAAAGCACGGCGTGGACCGGCACCCGCTCGACACTTTCCTGAGGGACTTCACCCTCAAGGACGGGAGCCTGCCGGTGTTCAAGATCATGCGTCCAAAGGTGAGCGAAGCCGAGGCAAGGCAGTTCGTTGACAACGCCAAGAAATATCTCGGACAGCCCTATGACGTATCGTTCCTCCCGGACAACGGGGCGATGTACTGTAGCGAACTTGTGTACAACAGCTATGTCTCCTCCGGGGACGGGACGCACCTTTTCAGCGAGGCCCCGATGAACTTCCTCGACAGCGAGGGGAACATGCCTCTGTATTGGACTCAACTCTTCGCGCTGCTCGGGCAGGACGTCCCGCAGGGCGTTCCGGGCACCAACCCGCAAAAAATGGCGACAGAGAAAGCCCTGTCGCCCGTTGAAGCCGTTTTGAAATAAAATCCTATTTGAGGACTCCCCCTATCTCTATCCGGCAGTCGGCAGGAGCCTTGATGTTGTCGTCGATTATGAGCTCCGGGCAGCTGTCCACCTTGATGAATCCCGTGCGCGGGTTCTTTATCGACGGCACCTCTCCCTTGATGGTGGCCCGGATATCCGAATATTCGAAGGCCAGGTCCGCGTCCGGCTCTAAAGTGCAGTCCTCCAGGACGAGGCCGTCAGCGTAGCAGAGAGGCTGTGTGCCGCCGATGCGGCATCTGACAAGGCGCAGGTTCTTGGAATGCCAGCCGAGGTACTCTCCGTTGATGAAGGAGTCATAGACCGTCACGTTCTCCGTCTCCCAGAGGGAATCCTTGCTCTGCAGGTCGCTGTCCCGAATCTCGACGTTGCGGGCGTGCTGGAACGAGTAGTTGCCCTCCAGACGGAAGTTGCGAACCTTTATGTTGCTGCAATGCATGAAGATGTAGTCGGCCTTGGTGGCGAAGACGTCATCCAGCTCAATGTCGTTGCAAGACCAGAAGGTCTCCTGCGCACAGTTCAGCTTGACGTTGCGGAGCTTGATTCCCGACATCTCGCGGAACATCTTCGGCGCGTCCACGACGCAGTCCGCCATATCGCAGTCCGTGCTGTGCCACAGCGAAGAGCGGGCGCTCTCGGCGAAATAGCAGTCGCGCACCTTGAAACGGTCGCAGCACCAGAACACGTATTTTCCCTCGAAACGGCACTTGTACGCCTCTATGTCGGCAGTCTCCTTGAGAGAAGACTCCCCCGGATGGATGGTGACACCCTCCAGGTAGAGGTCACGCATACGATACAGGGGACGTTCTCCCCCGAACTCCTGGTTGATTATTTTCTGCATGGCAAATTCTGTGTTTTGCGCGAATATACTCATTTCCCGACAATCCGGCAAGCTTCGGACACGGTCGCACGTTTGCTTTATTGGCTTTAATCCCTTACCTTTGCTCGACAAAACGCAATATTTTATGTCACTTGATATCTCTGACAAGGCTCGGCTGATGCCTGCCTCGGCCATCAGGAAACTGGTTCCGCTCGCGGACGCGGCCAAATCGCGCGGCATCAAGGTCTATCACCTCAACGTGGGTGCCCCCGACATCAAATCCCCCGACTGTGCGATCAACGCCGTAATGGACAGATGCAAGTCCATGCACCATCTCTCGTACACCAACTCCGCCGGACTGATGGAGCTTCGCGAGGGACTTGTCAACAAATATTATAAGAAAATCGGCATCGACGTCGAGGTGAGCGAGCTCCTGGTGGAGGTGGCGGGCAGCGAGGCATTCTCCTGCGCCATGCAGATAGCCGCCGACAGGGGTGAGGAAATCATCGTGGTGGAGCCTTACTATACCAACTATCAGACTTTCGCCTACCTCAACGGCATCACCCTCAAGGCCGTCCACACCGACATCCGCCAGGGCTTCGCGATTCCCGACATCTCGGAGTTCGAGAAAGTGCTCAGCGACAAGACCCGGGCGGTGCTCATCAGCAACCCGTGCAACCCTTCCGGCAAGCTTTTCACCAAGGACGAGATGCTCGCCATCGGGGACTTCTGCCGCAGGCACGACCTCTTCCTGATCTGCGACGAGGTCTATCGCGAGTTCTGCTACACCGACGAGCCGCACTTCTCCGCCCTCAACATCCCGGGCTGCGAACAGAACGTGATAATGGTGGATTCCGTCTCCAAGAGGTACAACCTCTGCGGGGCGCGCATCGGCTGCATCGTCTCGCACAACAAGGACGTGATGGCCGCGGCGATGAAGTTCGCCCAGTCGCGCCTCTGCCCTCCGGTGCTGGGGCAATACGCCGCCATCGGAGCCCTGGACACGCCGCAGAGCTATTTCGACGAGGTCAAGGCCGAATACGTAAGACGCCGCGACTGCGCCGTGAAGATGCTCAACGAGATTCCGGGAGTATATGCTCCGAACCCTATGGGAGCCTTCTACACGGTGGCCGAGCTGCCGGTGGAGGATGCCGAAGACTTCGTCAAGTGGATGCTGACGGATTTCAGCGTCGAAGGCCAGACCACGATGGTCACCCCGGCCGCATCCTTCTACAAGACGCCCTCTACCGGCAAGAACCACATCCGGCTCGCCTACGTGCTGGAAGTGCCGGAACTTGAGAAGGCCATACGGATCCTCGCGGAAGGACTCGCAAAATATAGCCGATGAAGCCACAGTTCAGCACGCTTGCCGAACTTTACGAGCACTCCGTCAAGACGTTCCCCAAAAGGACTGCCGCGGAGTTCGTGGGCGGGGGCCAGAGCTACACCTACGCACAGTTCAAGGACTGCTGCGACAACATCTCGAAGCGACTTTCCAACTTCGGCATCGGCGCCGGGGACAAGGTCGCCATCCTCTCGGAGAATTCCCCGAACTGGAGCGCGGCGTTCTTCGCCATCACGGTCTATGGGCGCATAGCCGTCCCGATGCTGCCGGACCTCTCGTCCGGGGAAGTTGAGAACATACTCGCCCACTCCGAAGCCAAGGCCATCTTCATCTCCAAAAAGCAGCTTCCCAAACTCAGCGAGGAGGCGATAGGGAGGCTCAAGCTCGTCATCGCCATAGGCGATCTGAGCTTCATCAAGGCGGAGGGGAGCTCCTACACGTGCGACGGCAAGGTGAGCCGTCCCACGGAAATAGACACCGCGGCCATCCTCTACACCTCGGGGACGACGGGCAACGCCAAGGGGGTGATGCTCTGCCACCGCAACTTCTGCGTGAACGTGCTCAATTCCTGGTACAGCTACAAGGTGAACAAGAGGGACGTCTTCCTGTCCATTCTCCCGATGGCCCACACCTACGAGATGAGCATCGGGATGCTCTACCCATTCTCGATGGGGGCCAGGGTGGAATACCTCCAGAAAGT
>CAVGYS010000179.1:0-3349 GCA_963633505.1 Oscillibacter sp. MSJ-31 | reverse complement strand
TACGCTGGATTCTTTCAAAACCGGCAAACTGGAGAAAGTGCGCACCTATGATTGCGCGGCGTTCGGAGTGGTTAATCCTGCAACCTTGAAGGTTCATCCGTCAGGACTCCTTCTGTTGCTTGAACGCGGCGCACCTGCTCAGCTAAAGGTTATAAACCTTTCAGATGGGACCGTGTCCGGATTGTTGTCTCGAGGCCGTGGCCCCGGGGAGGCTGTGACACCATGGGATTTGTCCGTGACAGCGGAGGGAGAAGTATGGGTGTCTGATATCGCTACACAGAAACTTATCTCCTTCACGCGTTCCGATGATGGCGTTTTCAGCTACTGCGGCGAACGGAAATTCCAAAACCAGTTTATGCGTGCACTGCCGTTTGGGGATAAGGCGACTTTGATGTTGGCCTCCTCCTCGTCCGGAGAGCGGATGTACGTGGCGGATGCGGATGGTGTCGCCGTCGATACTGTCGGTTCTTTCCCATATTCGAGTGTTCTGGACAAGTCGGTTCTGTGCAATTCCGTATTTCAGTCAGATATTGTTGCGACACAAGACGGAGAAGAGGTGATTGTCTGCTGCAAAAGCTTTAATATCATTGACATATATAATTCTGATTTTGCCGGATGCCGAAGGCTGACGGGCCCGGAGACAATTGAGGTTGGGGTGAAGGCCAGAGAAACGCCGATGGGCGTGATGTATGCGCAGAGGCCGTTTGTCAAGATATTCGATGGCGTATCGGCAGGTAGCGGAGAATTTATGGTGGCTTATGTCGGGGCATATGCTGATGAGGAAGTGCGCGCTTCCGATGGAGCTTCACGGCTTCTCCTTTTCCGGAAAGGCGGAAGTCCTTCCGAAATTTTTGATGTTCCGGTGGTATTTAGTTCGTTCGACGTGGACTGGTCAAATGGGGAAGTGTATCTCGTGACATCTGAGGACTCCACGAGGATTGAGGTGTACGGCTTTAGATAATTTTTTAATTTTAAATTGTTATGAAAAAAGCAATTATCGCGGCATCGGCCGCTTCTCAAATATGAGACGTTCCTTCTTGTTGTGTCTTGGGCGGCCGTCCGCAGACTCTGTACCGCAGCGAATACAGGGTGATGTACCTATGTGCGGACGAGAATGATGATTCGCGGATATATGCAATCCTTTCGGATGAGGACGGAAAGTATTATATCGGAACGGTGAAATTGAATTAGTATTCATGTGTTGCTGAAAAAGTAGATAACGCCGTGTCCTACCTGCTATTGTTCATAGGTCTTTGTCTTGCGTTCCGTGTCGGTCGTGTCCCGCTGCGGGCCGCCTTTTTTGTCGCCGTCTGCCTGTGGGGCGCGTACGAGTCGGCCTATGGGCTGCTGCAGGTTCTCGGATTGAAGCCTTCCTTCAATCCCGCTTTTATCTTGACCGGGCATTTTGAAAATCCGGGCCCGTTCGGGGGCTTCGTGGCGATGACGATGGCCGTGTCGGGGGCGTATCTACTGCGTTTTTGGAGACGTCGCCGGGGCTTGTATCGTGCCGTGATGTTCTGCATTGCTGTCCTAAACTTCACTTTGGGTCTGCTGGTTCTTCCCGCTTCGCTGAGCCGTGCGGCGTGGGCTGCCCTTGTCGCAGCTTTGCTGCCTGTCCTGCTTATGGACAAAAAGTTTCAGGCGTGGAGCCGGCGACATCGTGCCTTGTGCTTCTCTGTGGCAGGACTTGCCCTTATCGCTGTCTGCGGTGCTTTTATGATGAAGCGTGATTCTGCGCTCGGGCGCCTGCACATTTGGCGTATAGAGGCGATCGCCATCTCGGAGCATCCGTTTGGCACTGGGGCAGGGACAGCTCTCGGAACATACGGAAAGACGCAGGAGCGGTTTTTCCGGGAGCATCTTCCAGAGGTCTCCGAAGACATCGTGCGTGTGGCCGGTTGTCCGGAATACCCGTTCAATGAATACCTTGGTATCGGGATGGAGGCCGGGGTGTCGGGTCTCGTCCTGTCTTTGGCTGTCATTTGCGGTGCCGTTGCCATTCTGGCCAGACGCAAGGATATTTTCTCTTCTGGGCTTATTGTCTGGGCGGTGTTCGCTTTTGCCTCTTATCCTCTGAGTGTGCCGCAGACCTCTGTCCTGTTGCTTGTTTTTCTGGCTTCTGCCGTTCCGTCCCGGAATCGTGCGACTTCAAGACGGCAAAGTGTCTGCCTGTGTGCTCTCGCTGTTTCCGGGGCAGCAGTTGCGGTCTTTACCTTGATGCATCCTTCTCGGCTTGAGGGCGGTCTGGTTGACAGAAGCGAGTATCGGGAGCTATACGGCAGCGGGTACATCCTCTATCAGTCAGGTCAATATGAAGAGAGTTACGAGGCCCTGAAGAGAGGCTCTGAACTCTCGTCAGACCCGATGTTCCATGTCATCATGGGGCGTGACAAGGAGGCCTTGGACAATTTTGAGGCGGCGGAGTCCGAGTACCTCTCCGCTTGGTATATGGTTCCTTGCCGCATCTATCCTCTCGTGCGTCTGATGCGGCTCAAAATCCGCTGCGGCGACAATGACGAGGCCGTCCGCATCGGAGAGAAAATAGTCTCGATGCCGCTGCGCGAAGGGCATCGCAACATGTTGAAACTCAAAGAGGAGACCGCCTCGTCTCTCGATTCGCTGCGAGCGTTATGAAGAAAAGAATCGAAAATATCGTGAAGGTCGCCAGCATAGTCTGCATCGTGCTGTGCTCGCTGCTGCTTCTGCATTATGCCAGGCGGGCGTTTGTCTGCGACCGCTTCGCAATCAGAGGGCGTTCGATGGAGCCGACCCTCTATGGCGGCAGGGCGGTGTACGTCAACAAGCTCATCGCCGGGCCGAGGGTTTTCACGGATTTTGATTTCAGCAAGCCGAAATTGAGTTGCCTTAGGCTGCCAGGGTTGAGACGGGTGAAGGTCGGGGACTTTGTGATATACAATTCTCCCAACGGCAAAGGGCCAGGAAAGATAGGATTCAAGTTCAACTATGTCTATGCCAAACGCTGCGCCGCCTGCCCGGGGGACACTCTCAGTATTGTCGATTGCCGTTATGTCAATTCCAGGACAGGAGACATAGGGGTGCCGCCGGAGAACGAGGATCGTCTCCGCGGGATGCCGGATTCTCTTCTGCTGCGCCTGAAGTGTCTGCGTGCCGGGCAGTTCGCCGAAATGCAGGACGAGTGGACGGTCAAGGATTTCGGCCCTGTGGTCGTGCCAGCCCGGGGGATGCGCGTTGCGCTGGACGAGAGGATGCTGGCCCTGTATTCCAAGGTGATAGAATACGAAACAGGCCGTCCTGCACTTGAGTTCTCCGGCCAGGTCTATACCTTCGAAGAGGACTATTATTTCTTCGTCGGCGATAATGTCTGTGA
>CAVGYS010000178.1:0-3359 GCA_963633505.1 Oscillibacter sp. MSJ-31 | reverse complement strand
GGATTGCTCTTTTCTAAAGCGTCTCCCGAAAGGGAGGCGGAAAAAACAAAGAACAAAAAAATTAAAAAAGGAGATTAATACTATGTTACCAGTTAGAAGAAACGAACAGGCTTGGTTGCCGGACATCTTTAATGATTTCTTTAACACCAATTGGATGGAGAAGGCCAATGCGACGGCCCCTGCAATCAACGTGATTGAGAACGAGAAGTCATACGACGTGGAGCTTGCCGCTCCGGGTCTCACCAAGGATGATTTCAAGGTAAGTTTGGATTCCGAGGGCAACCTCTCCATCAACATGGAGAAGAAGGTCGAGAACAACGGCGAGAAGAAGCACGGCCATTATCTGCGCCGCGAGTTCTCCTACACCAAGTATCAGCAGCTGCTTACGCTGCCTGACGACGTGGACAAGGAACATATCGAGGCCAAGGTCGAGAACGGCGTGCTCAACGTCTGCCTGCCGAAGGTCGTAAAGGTCGCTCCGGAGGACGCTCGCAAGGCCATCGAGGTGAAATAAACTGAAAGCTCAAAATAAGCTGAAAGCTTGAAGACTTCAGAGCCGCGACATCGCAAGGTGCCGCGGCTCTTTCGTGTATGGGAGAGGTCCCATATCGTCAATATTGCGTATATTCGCGGGAAATTGAAGACTTATGATCAAGAACATTGCATTGGTGGCTCACGATTCCCGCAAGGCGGAGCTGGTGAGCTGGGTCAAATTCAACGCGGGGGTTCTGAAAGACTGCAAGCTTTATTGCACCGGCACCACCGGCCGTCTCGTAAGAGAGGCTCTCCGTGACACTCTCGGTTCCGACGAATCCCTGGATGTCGTCTGCAAGCTGAGCGGTCCGCTCGGGGGAGACTTCGAGATAGGGGCCATGATAGCGGAAGGTGATGTGGATATGCTCGTATTTTTCTGCGACAACCTCATCATGCAGGGCCATCAGAACGACGTGATGGGGCTTGTCCGCCTGGCTTCACTATATAATATACCGTTCGCGACCAACCGCAGCACGGCTGATTTCATCATCGCATCCCCGCTCTTCTCCAGCAGCGAATACAAGAGGATCATCCCGTCCTGCATCGAGTCCTACAAGAACCGCAAGCTGAAGTAACATAAACTTAATCCGGGGTAATATCCCCGTAACATCCTCTCTTTACTTTTGCATCGTAATAAAACAGTACGATGAAAGGATTAAAGAGAGGATTTGTTGTTGTGCTCGCCGCGCTTCTCGCGCAGATTCTGCCGGCACAACCATCAGCAAGAACAGCTGTTGTCAGCGGCGTCGTCAGGGACGCGCAGAGCGGAGAGACGCTGATAGGGGCGTTTCTGGAAGTGGTGGGAGGGGATTCCAAGGCCATTTCGAACCTTGACGGCACGTTCAGCCTAACGGCCGTTCCCGTGGGGCACGTCAGCATAAGGGTGAGTTACCTCGGATACGTGGACTTGCTTCTCGAGAACGTGAAGTGCCCCTCGGAGGGGCTGGTCGTGAATATGCAGGTTGACGGACAGATGCTTTCCGCCACCACCGTCACGGCACAGCAGCGGCGCGACACCCAGGCTTCCCTTATGAGAATCACGCGGGAGACTCCGCTCATAATAAGCAACGTTTCGGCTCAGGAAATCGGACGCACGCAGGATTCCAACGCGGGGGAGGTCATACGGAGAGTGCCGGGCATCAGCCTGATAGACGACAAGTTCGTGATGGTGCGCGGCCTTTCCCAGAGGTACAACAACGTCTGGATCAACGGCGGCGCCGCCCCGAGCTCCGAGGCTGACGCGAGGGCCTTCTCCTTCGACCTCATACCGAGCTCCCAGATAGATAACCTCACCATCGTCAAGGTGCTTTCGGCCGAATACCCGGCGGACTATTCCGGGGGCTTCATCCTGATTCAGACTCGCGACGTGCCGGAGCGCAACTCCTTCAACGTCTCCCTTGGAGGCAACTTCAACGACCGTTCCTACAATGACTTCGTCTCCTACAATGGACATCTCTCTTCCCTCCCGGGCGGGATAGGCGGTAGTCTGGGGGGCTTCGGCGACAAGACCGTGGACCTCGGCGCAAACGGGCTTGACAATGACTGGTCGGTCCAAAAAATAAAGCCCCTTTCCGACAGGAAACTTTCGGCTTCGCTCTCCCACAGATGGGAACTGCGGGGCCACAAGATAGGGCTCAGCGCGGCGGCGAACTGGTCGCGGGAATTCCGGACTCTCGATCCGATGCAGAACAATCTTTTCGGGGTCTATGACCACCAGAACAAGCGTTCCAACTATCTGCGCCACTCGATTGACAGCCAGTACAACGACAACAGCCGTTTCGGAGCGATGTTGAACCTCACCTGGATAGTCCCGTCGGGAGTGTCCAAGTACCAGTTCAAGAACATATTCAACCGTATTGACAACAGTCGCTACACCTTCCGCGACGGCATCAGCGCCCAGGCCAACGAGGAGAAGAGCGCGGAATACTTCTACCGCAGCCGCACCACCTACAACGGGCAGCTCACGGGTACCTATTACTTCGAGAAAAACACGCTCGACTGGTGCTCCGGCTTCTCATATGCCGACCGTATCGTGCCCGACCGCAGAAGATATCTGGTCAACGACGCTCTGGAGAGCGGTGTGATGGCTCTCACTACCGGCAACGACGTCTCAAGGGAGTGGACCGATCTCCGCGAGGCGATAAGCTCCTTGAGCATCAACGACAAACAGAAATTCGAGTTCGCCGGACGCGAAGCCTGTCTCAAAGGGGGAGTGTACGGGGAGTACCGGGCCCGAAAATACAACACCCGCGTGTTCATCTACAACTGGAACGTGTACGACAACACCCTCCCCACAGGCTTCCAGAAGATGGACGTACCCGAACTTCTGAGCAATCCGGAGTACTTCGGGCAGCAGAGGCTCCACCTGCTCGAGGAGAAGCGCATGCGCAACAATTACCGGGGAATCAACCGGCTCGGCGCGGCCTATCTCAACGCCTCGATCCCTTTCGGGAAGTTCGAGATTCTCGGAGGTCTCAGGTATGAATACAACGACATGGAGCTTATTTCCAACACCCGCAACAACGTGCTCTCCGAGAGCAGCCGGCACTATGCCGGGGGCGGACTTTTCCCTTCGGCAACCGCCACCTACAGGCTCGACGACAAGCGGAACCTGAGGCTCTCATACGGGCGCAGCATCAACAGGCCGGAGTTCCGGGAGGTCTCATCTTCAGTCTATTATGACTTCGACCTCGCCTCCGACGTGCAGGGCAACACCGACCTTCGCGACTGCTGGATAGACAACGTTGACCTGCGTTACGAATACTATCCGGCCTCTTCCGAGACGATCAGCGTCGCAGCGTTCTACAAGCACTTCGACTCGCCCA
>CAVGYS010000177.1:0-3362 GCA_963633505.1 Oscillibacter sp. MSJ-31 | reverse complement strand
GATGTCCCCGTCCCGGCAAACGTCACCTCGTTATGTGTCGATCCGGGAATGTAGGATACAACCCAAAACCTGACACCTATCCCCCGCAATCCTCAAGAAAAAATCAGAAGCATAGGCCGGAGCAGAATGACGTATCTCGCCCGGTACCTGTCAGTAAAAACATTTCAGCCGACCATGTCTTGCAAAGCTACGTGCCGCTTATTCGGCGGTCATCTTAACCTGTGCGCCCTTGAGGAGAGGCGAGGTGAAGCTGACGGTGATTTCGCCGGGATCTCCTGTGGTCTGGATATAGGCGAGGAGCCGTCCGCCATGGACTCTCTGGACATTGTCCGTATAGTCCCCCATATCAGTGTCGTCCGCACCTTCGAGACCGAGCAGGCGTGCAGGGCCTTCCACCGTGCAGGTGACGTTGCTGTCGGCGAGTTTGACCATCACCCCGTTTTCATCAACGACTGTCACGCTGACATGGGCCGTGGCCTTGTCCCTGGAGAGGATGGCCCTGTCGGCAGTGGCCTTGATGGCGTATGGCAGTCCGGAGGTGGTGATGGCGTATTCCGACAGCACCTTGCCGTCCTTGTCACAGCCCTCGGCCTTGAGGGTTCCCGGACGGAACGGGATGTCCCAATAGATGATGCCGCTACTCTCGTCGTACGGTTTCATCTCTCCGACCTGCTTGCCGTCCAGAAGGAGACGTGCCTGAGGGGAGTTGGTGTAGCAGACGACGCGGATCTTCTGCTCCAGTGCGTAGTTCCATACGTCCGCCGCGTCAGTTGAGAGGAAAACCTGTCCCTGCCGACGGTCCGGCGCCGGGTACGTGCCAATGTAGGTGACCGGTTTCCCGCTCCACATTGATGCGAGGAAATAGCCGCGCGGCTTCGGGAAACCGGCGAAATCGAGAAGTCCGGAGCCGAGCCCCCTGGACGGCCAGCTTCTCGACTCTCCGAGATAGTCGATTCCGGTCCATACGAACTGTCCGAAGATGAACTCCTTGTCGCGCACGGCAAGCCAGGCGTCGCGGCCGAGGCCGTTCTCACTGCCGTAGATGATTCTCTTAGGATAGGCGGCGTGGTCCTGGTCATAGCGGTCTTCGGTGTAGTTGTAGCCTACCACGTCGACGGCCTCGGGGTATTCTGTCTCATTGGACATCACCACTCCGGCCAGCGCTCCTGTCACCGGACGCGAAGTGTCCACGGCCCGCACGCAGGCGGCAAGGCGCTTGGCTATCCTTCCGATGCGCATCGCGTCCGGCGCATCAGGCTTGTAGCCTCCGAACATCGGCTGGTTGATTTTGCTGCCGTTCAGGATAGGGTGGGAATACGGGTCGTTGGGATAGTCCACCTCATTGCCGATGCTCCAGAGAAAGATGCTCGGATGATTGCGGTCGCGGCGCACCATGTCGGTCACGTCCCTCTCTATCCACTCTTCGAAGAAGTCGAAGCTTCCTTCGTATCCCGGAGTCCCCACGTTCCAGCCTTCCAGCCACTTGCGTTTCGGGAACTCCCATTCGTCCGAGGCCTCGTCCATCACGAGCAGCCCCATCTCGTCGCAGAGGTCATAGAGCGCCGGGGCCTGTGGGTTGTGGCTCATCCTGATGGCGTTGGCCCCTATTTCCTTGAGGTTCTCCAGTCGTCTTCTCCACACTTCCACCGGCACTGCGGCACCGAGCACTCCGGCATCGTGGTGGAGGCATACTCCCTTGACTTTTATCCATTTGTCGTTGAGGGCGAAGCCCTTGTCAGGGTCGAACGTGAGGGTTCGCAGCCCGAAGCGTGTCGCGCTGCTGTCGATCTTCTCCCCGTCGGAGAGAATCTCGGCCCTGAGGGTGTAGAGGTAGGGGGCCTCGAGGCTCCAGCGCTGCGGCTTCCTGACTTTGAGTTCGAGGTGCACGTCGCTCGTTCCGGGATTGCCGTCCTTGACGGCGGCGCTCCGGCTTGCGACCTGATTGCCTTCGGCATCGTACAGGCTGGCCCTGACTTCAAGTTCCGAGGAGACGGGGAGATGCTTCTGCACGTCCATGTCCACGGCGACGACGGCCTGACGCTCGGTGATGGACTTGGCCTGCCAGCCCACGCCCCAAAGAGCGAAATGGGTCTGAGGAGCGGAGACGAGCCAGACATCGCGGTAGATGCCGGAACCCGTGTACCATCGCGAGTCGGCGTAGCGGCTGTGGTCAACCCTGACGGCGAGCACGTTGTCTCCATCTTTCAGGTACGGGGTCATGTCATAGAGGAATGAGACGTATCCGTTGGGCCTCTTGCCGAGCAGCTGCCCGTTGAGATAGACTTCGCTGCGGTTGTAAACCCCCTCGAAATAAATATAGTGCCGAGGCGCGTTGTCGCTGATCGTGAAGTGCTTGCGGTACCAGCCTATGCCGCCCGGGAGGTAGCCGGTGCAGCTCGCCAGCGTAGGGGAGAGCTGTCCTTCGACGGACCAGTCGTGCGGAAGGTCGAGCCTGCGCCAGGCGCTGTCGTCGAAAAAGCTGTCTTTGTGCGTGGTGCTGTCGCTGAGGCTGAAGAACCACCCGTCGTTGAACTTGGAGGCGTCGCCGAATGAGGTCTGCGCCTGAAGCGTGATGGCCGCCAATGTGAGCAGGGCCGTGAGAAGCAGGATTTTCTTGGTCATAGCGAATGTGAAATCTTTTCAAATATAGCAAATAAAGGGCAAAGTTATTCTTGAGTTATTCTTGACGCTTACTATATTTGCAGGAGTTATGGAATATCTGTCAAAAGAACGTCACGATCAGATTGTCGCTGAACTCAATCATCTTATGTATGAGGAGTATCCGAGAATCAAGGATGAGCTATGCGAAGCCAGGGCCCAGGGGGATCTCAGCGAGAATGCGGAGTACCGGTCGGCGAGGCGGGCCCAGGCCAAGGCCATTAGCCGGATTCGCTTTCTGCAGAAGGTTCTGCAATTTTCGCGGGTCATCGATCCGGCCAAACTCCCTCAGGGCGAGGTGAATCTCCTGAGCCGGGTGGAGTTTACCAATCTGTCGACGGATGCCCGGATGACTTATACTGTCGTGAGCCCTCATGAGATGAACCTTCAGGAAGGCAAGATTTCTCTCAAATCGCCCATCGGTGCCGCTCTGATGGGGCACAGGGCGGGAGACGTGGTCGACGTGCACGCCCCATCGGGGATATTCCGGCTTAGGATAGAGAGCGTGACGGTGGAGGGGAGTCTGTGACGAAGACGAGTCGGGCCATCGACTCGAAGCAGCTTCCTAAATGAGAAATACACGGCGGTGCGATTGTATAATCCCGCGATTTTCGTAACTTTGTGATGAACGTCAAAAATGAAGAGCCGTATGTTGTACCCTATTGGAATACAGAGTTTTTCAGAGATCCGCGAAGGCGGATACG
>CAVGYS010000176.1:0-3370 GCA_963633505.1 Oscillibacter sp. MSJ-31 | reverse complement strand
TAATATGACATCTCAAGCTCCGCCGAAGACCGTTCCGGGTCACCAAATTTCAGAATGCAGTACTCGAACCCTTCCTGCCCCGAAATCTGCCCGCTACGGATTTCGCCCGTCCGGGGATTGATCGCAAGAATAGCTTTAGGCTGGCGTCCCCCAGCTGACGTCCCTACCGCAATCAACGCCCTCATTGTTATCGTTTCCTCTGACCGTATCCTGACATTCTCACGCTCGGTGAATATTCTTTGTGCCAAATCTGTCAGTGTCTTGAGATTGATCTTCTCACTTTGTTTGATTCCCGAGGTTTCAGGAATGAATTCCAACGCACCCATCCCACGTCTTCCGATGAATGAAAGCACGTCAAGCGGAGTGATTTCCTGATTGCGCAGGCCATTCTCCTCACGCCAGCACTCGAATACCTGATTCCCCCAAGTATCCGGCAGAGAGTCGGCGATGAAAGGAGGAAGTCTTTTGAATATTTTTGCCTCCTTATCACCCACAATCGGACGTGCGCTTGTCGGGTTCTTTATCGACGCGATGAGCGGAAACGCATCCAAAGTTCCCTCAAGGAACTCACGACTATACTCAAAATAAGAACAGCCGCGCCGACTATCCCACGAGAGCCGCCCGATTTCCTTGTCCCAAAGAATCACTTTCAATGTGCTCGTGATCATACTTTTCTATGACGTATGCGTTGAACTTTCTTATTGTTGCTTCTCACGAGATAAGCCGATTCAGGAAGCTCCGGCAAAACCTCATCAAGTGCATTGATGCAGCCTATTGCCTTCATCAACATGAGAAACGAAGCCAGAGATATGCCCGTCGCCGCCCCTGTCTCGAACTTATGAATGGTACCTATCGTGAGTCCGGATTGCTCCGCCACGTCCTTCTGCGTCATATTCGACCTGAGCCGATAATCCCGGAACCGCCCTCCCAGCATCTTGACCAACTCGGGGATTGAATATTCATAATAATCCGACATAATCTCATTTTTAAATTGTTCCATACGATAAGATAACGCTAAATATTCCGCATAAATCATCGTATAGTAATATTTATTTTTGCAAAGATAGGATTATTACAGCGGATTCCAAACAGACGCAAAAAAGTCCGGCAGGCACACGGCGGCGCGGCCCTCGCGTCCGTCGGCGCATACGAAAAGATCATCATGGAAGCGCACATGGCGCACGAACTCGCTCTCATAGACCGCATCTAGAGAATCCAACAAGTCGGTGTCACACACCTCTCCCGGACGGGCGTAAGGGTTGACGTTCACGTATCCGGCGTTGAACGAGGTCATGTTCTGGAAGAAGTGGGTGCCCTGGCTCGGGTCTATCCTGAAGTTCTCCAGACAGCATTCCACGATGAGCTTGGCTTCCGAAATATCGCTCCAGCTGACCGGGACTCCGAGCGAAGCTATGCTTGAGCCCCAGCGACCGTAGCCAATGAGGATATAATTGCGCTTCTCGGCTCGCATCTTCTGATTGAGCGCGGTCACCTCCTCCGCCATCTTCCCGGTCTTGAGAACGTCGAAGGCCTCCTTGCGGAGATAGACGACGTCCCGAATCCCGCCGATGCGCCCGGGGCCTATGGCGCTGTGCGAGCGAATAAGGGCGTTGCTGTCATCGACTTCGTTCCAGTCCGTCTGAGCGTACATCCCGTCCGCGGAAATCGGACGAATCTGGAGCACGTTGAATATGTCGAAGCTCCTCTTGCCCCCTTCCCGGTCCAGATTGGCCGCGAACTCTATTTCCACTCCGCATTTCACCTCCCGCTGCGTGATTTCAAGCAGCTCGGCGAGGATGTCGGCGAGCGGGAAGGTACCATACTTGAGAATATGGGCGAAAGTGACGAACTTCGGGCCCTGCGGCATCGGCGAATCCACTATCCTCTGATTCTCATAGTCCCAGGTGGAGACGACCTTGGACAGGGCGCGGAAACCTCCGCAGTCCGAAATCGGAATCCGCTCCAGGTTGACGGAATCGTCGATCGAGGTCTTGAACTTGTCCGGTTGGAGATTGAGGGCGTACATCACCTTCTGGGTCTCGCGCATGGTGAGCTCGGGCGTGGAAGTCTGAAGAGTGTTGCGCGGATATTTAGGTGAGAAACGGAGCACCTGCTCGCCGTCCACTACCGCCTTGCCGAGGCCGAAAGCGAGCTTGACTACCCCGTCCTCGGGCTTTTCATAGCCTATCGGATAGAAGTTCAGGGAACGGGCGACACCCGAGAACGCAGGGAAATAGAAGCCGCCGTCGGCGCTGCCGCAGATCTCCTGAATCACTATGGCCATCTTCTCCTCCGAAATCACGTTGGAAGTGGAGATCACGTAACCCCTCGAAGAGGAGAAATAGACGGAGGCATAGACGCTCTTGATGGCCTTGGAGAGCAATCGCAGCTCCTGATCCTCATTCTCGGTATGAGGTAGCATATATGTCGAATACACTCCGGCAAACGGCTGATAATAAGAATCTTCCAGCTTCGAGGAAGAGCGCACGGCAAGCGGTTTGCGCACGTTCCGGATGAATACCCTCAGATCCTCCGTCAAGTCGGACGGGAGCGTGGAGGCGACGAACTCCGAGAGTATCTCCGAATCCGAGAGATCGGAATTGATCACGTACTGAAGCCCGTTCTCTATGATGAAACGGTCGAAATATTCCGTGGTTATCACCAGGGTGCGAGGCACCAGCACCCTCACGTCCTCCCACTTGTCGTAGAGGTCGTATTTCTGGAGAATATGGTTGAGAAAAGCCAGTCCGCGGGCCTTTCCCCCAAGGGAACCGTTGCCTATGCGGGAGAACCAGATGGCGTCATTGTAGGTCGTGCGGTCGAAGCGCGCCACCACTCCAAGTCCCTGATTGATACGGTAATCGTGAATTTTCCTAAGGTTCATCTCCCTCACCTGCTCCACGTCGGCGTCCCTCCCGATGCGGATGGGACGGAAGAGGTCCCCTATGGGGAAAAGCCCCCTGCCGTAGAGCCAGCGCGAGATGTAGTTGCGGTCGGCGAAATATTTGAGCGCGCTGTCGGACATGGTGGCGATAATCTTCTCGAACTCATAGAGATCGCGCGCCCTGGCTATCTCCTGCCCTGTCTCCGGATCCGTGACGATGAAGTCCCCGAAGCCGAATTCGCGCCCGATATATTCGCTGACCTCGTGGGTGAGGGTCTTGGAAGTCTTGCACACGAACCCCACCCCAAGCTGCTCGGCCACGTCCCGCATGCTCTCCTGCGAAGACTGCATCAGGAAAGGCATAGTCGGATTGTCCTCCCGGATGAGCCGGCAGAGGCACACCCCGGCGTCGCTTTTCTCCTCTTCCGGCCTGTCACCCTCGTGCAGGATGAAGCCCACGTCGGATATCACCCCGATTATATTGGA
>CAVGYS010000175.1:0-3372 GCA_963633505.1 Oscillibacter sp. MSJ-31 | reverse complement strand
TTGTATCGCATGGCCTGCTCTATCACCTTCCCGTCAAGCGCCACGTCCGGCCTCTTGCACTCCACGACGGCGAGCGGGGCGGCATTCCTGTCATAAACTAGAATGTCGGCCCGATAGGGCTTGTCGCCGAAGCGCAGGCCCACCTCGCTCATCATCAGATGCGCAGGGACACCGAAGCGCTCACGAAGCTGCGCGATGAACCACTGCCGCACCTCTTCCTCGGGCGTGGCGGCGACCTCCTTCCTGCGCAGCGGATCCCAAAGGGAGAGCCTGTTCACTTCTTCGCCTCCACGGCGGCCCGCTCAATCGGGAGGCAGGCCTTGTAATTGGCGACATACCTGTCAAAGCCCTCGACCTCACTGTCGGAAGGGACGACCTCGACTCCGGCGTCACCATTGAAGACGCGCTTGTCAAGGTAGTCCTCAAGACTCAGGCCCTCGGGATTGTCCACCCGGTATTTGGCAAGCAGGGCTATACCCCACGCGCCGCCCTCGCCGGCCGTCTCCATCACTGAAATCGGCGAATTCAGCGCCGCGGCAAGGATACGCTGCCCGACTCCGGGAGTCTTGAAGAACCCGCCGTGGGCCGAGATCCTGTCCACCTTCACCTTCTCCTCCTTGAGGAGTATGTCATTGCCTATCTTGAGCACTCCCACGGCCGCATAGAGCTGGGAGCGCAGGAAGTTGGCGAGGCTGAAGTTGTCGGAAGCGGAGCGAACGAAAAGGGGCCTTCCGTCGGAGAAGCCCGTCACAGGCTCGCCGGACACGTAATTGTAGGCGACCAGGCCGCCGCAGTCCGGCTCTCCCTCAAGCGCACAGTTGAAAAGGGTCGAGAAGAGTTCGGACTCGTCCGTATCCAGCCCGATCAAGGTCCTGTATCCCCGGAAAATCCCGGCCCAGGCGTTCAGCTCGGACGTGCAGTTGTTGCAGTGCACCATCGCCACGGGGCTGCCGTCGGGGGTCGTCACCATGTCGATGACCTCATACGGCCGCGAAAGCTCCCGTTCGAGAACTATCATCGAGAAGGACGAAGTGCCCGCCGAAACGTTGCCCGTGCGCCTGCGCACAGCGTTGGTGGCCACCATTCCCGTCCCGGCATCCCCTTCCGGAGGACAGAGAGGCACTCCGGAGCGGAGCTTCCCTTCCGGGTCGAGAGCCAAGGCCCCCTCCTCGGTAAGGCAGCCGGCATCCTCCCCCGCCTTGAGGACCTTGGGGAGTATGTCCCGAAGTTTCCACGGATAGCCTTTGGGGGCGAGCAGGGAGTCGAATTTCCCGACCATCTCCTCGGAATAGTCTCCGGTCGATGAATCTACCGGCAGCATCCCGGACGCATCGCCTATGCCGAGCACCCTGCGGCCGGTAAGACGCCAGTGGATATATCCGGCGAGCGTTGTCAGATAGTCGATACGGGAGACGTGCTCCTCTCCGTCAAGCACTGCCTGATAGAGATGGGAGATGCTCCAGCGAAGCGGAATATTGAAATTGAAAAGCTCCGAGAGCTCACGGGCGGCCTTCCCGGTGTTGGTATTGCGCCAGGTGCGGAACGGCACTAGTATGTCCCCGTTCTTGCCGAAAGGCATGTAGCCGTGCATCATGGCACTTATCCCGATACATGCAAGGCTTTCTATTTCAACCCCATAGCGGGAGCGCACATCCGAACGGAGATCGGCATAGGACGCCCGGAGTCCGGACCATATCGCATCTATGCTATAAGTCCAGAGACCTCCCGCGAGCTGATTCTCCCAGGAGAAACTCCCCTGCGCGAGAGGATGGTTGTCCTCCCCTATCAGGACCGACTTGATTCTGGTCGAGCCAAGCTCGATGCCGAGAATCGCCTTCCCCGAGGCGATAAGTTCCTTGGCGTTGAGCGCATCCATTATCTGAGAGCCTTTTCGAGCATATAATAGACTTCATTGCAGCGAAGCTCCTTTTTGAAGTCGGAGAGAGTGGTCTTCTCGCCGATGTGGAGCATCTCGATGTCCGCAATCTCGGCATAGTCCTCCCAATACTCGGAATCGAGGCTGTACGAGAATGCCGAGTGGTGAGTTCCACCGGCCATAATCCAGGCGGCGGCACCCGTCTCGAAGTTCGGCTTCGGTATCCAGAGGGCGGAGGCCACAGGCAGTTTCGGAAGCGGTTTCGGCTTGATGCACTCCACATCCGCCGCGATGAGGCGGAAACGGTTGCCCATATCCACCACGGTGGCCGCTATTCCCCTGCCTGTACGGCTCGTGAAGACAAGGCGCGCCGTCGGGGTCTTGCGTATGCCTATGCCGAGCTCGTGAACCTCAAGCCAAGGACGGGACGCTGCGATGAGCGGGCACACCTCAAGCATGTGGGACTGAAGTATGGCGGAGCGCTCCCCGTCAAAATTGAGGGTGTAGTCCTCAAGGAAAGAGCAGCCTCCCTCGAGGCCCTGGCTCATATACCATACGCTGCGGTAGAGAGCCGCCGTCTTCCAGTCGCCCTCCGCGCCGAAGCCGTAGCCCTCGGCCATCAGACGCTGCGAAGCGAGGCCCGGAATCTGGTCGAAGCCCCTGCCGGTCTTCTCCACGTCCACGTCTCCGAGATCGTCAAAGTTGGTGGTGAAGCACTTGGCTCCGGTATCTTTCAGCACGGCGCGCAGGGTGAGCTCCGCCTTGGCGGAATTCCACACCTTAGTATAAGCCACCGTGGACTTGTCCTCGAGAGAGGAGTCGTGGTCGTAGAGATGGAAATACTCCCCGACCAGGGCGTCCACGTCGGCATCGGCGACAGCGTCGAAATAAGGCATCACCGAGCTGAAAGGCATATAATCGACGTGGTAGCCGAGCCTCATCTCTGCCTCTACCTTGTCTCCGTCGGTGACGGCCACGTTGTTCATCTGGTCGCCGAAACGGATGACGCGGCAGTCCTGGGCGTCGGCCCACGCGGCGGCGACTCTCTCCCAAACGGCTATGTGGCCGAGGGTTTCCGGATTCTTCCAATAGCCCACCACGGTCTTGTGCGGCTTGCGCATCCGGGCGAGGATGTGCCCGAACTCCCTGTCTCCGTGGGCGCTCTGGTTGAGATTCATGAAATCCATGTCCATGCTGTCCCACGGAATCTCCTCGTTGAACTGGGTGTGAAGATGGAGAAGAGGCTTGCGGAGCTTCTGCAGGCCGTGAATCCACATCTTGGCCGGGGAGAAGGTGTGCATCCATGCGATGACGCCGATGCACCTTGGCTCGGACTCGGCCCTGGTCATCACGTCGGCGACTTCGGACGAGGAGTTGGCCGTACCCTTATAGACGAGTTTCACCGGGAGAATCCCCGAGGCGTTCATGCCGTCCACCATCTTCTCCGTGGGCGCTCTGGTTGAGATTCATGAAATCCATGTCCATGCTGTCCCACG
>CAVGYS010000174.1:2711-3397 GCA_963633505.1 Oscillibacter sp. MSJ-31 | reverse complement strand
CTTCTGAGCCTTGGCGGCGACGGGACTTTCCTTTCCGCCGCGCGCATTGCCGTACCCGCCTCTCTGCCCGTGCTCGGAGTCAACCTCGGCCGTCTCGGCTTCCTGTCTGAGTGCCGTCCCGAGGACTTGCCGGACGCTGTCCGCGCCGGGGAGTTCCGCATCGAGCACAGGGACCTGCTTGAGGTGAGCTCGGACGTGTCCCTTCCCGAGGGCTTCTGGCCTCTGGCACTCAACGAGACGGGTGTTTCGAGGATAGGGGCCTCCATGCTCGGGGTGGACGTGGTGCTTGACGGGGAGGCGCTCCCCACCTGGTGGGCCGACGGGCTTCTGGTGGCCACCAGCACCGGTTCCACGGCCTACTCTCTGAGTGTCGGGGGGCCGGTATGCACTCCGGACGCCAAGGTTTTCATCGTCGCCCCGATATCTCCGCACAATCTCAACGTGCGTCCGCTCGTCGTCCCGCACACTTCGCACATCGCGATGAGCTTCCGCTCCAGGGAGGACAGCGTGGCGCTCTCCGTGGACAACCGCAACTGCCGCATCCCCTCCGGAGCGAGAATCGAAATCAGCGCTTCGCCGGACCGCCTGAAGCGGCTCTGCATCGGAAAGCCCAATTTTATCAATGCGCTGCGCACCAAGCTCCTCTGGGGAGAGGACGTGCGCAACGGAAACGAAACGATATGACC
>CAVGYS010000174.1:0-2701 GCA_963633505.1 Oscillibacter sp. MSJ-31 | reverse complement strand
ACCTTAAGGAAAAACTGCCCCGACACGTGTCGCTCATCATGGACGGCAACGGAAGATGGGCCAGGCAAAGAGGAAAGGAGAGAGTTTACGGACATTTCGAGGGGGTCGAGAGCGTGCGCGCCGTGATGGAGACCTCCGTCGAGCTGGGGATAGAGTACGTGTCTTTTTTCGCCTTCTCCGAAGAGAACTGGGGGCGGCCCGCGGACGAGGTGAACACGCTGATGGAACTGATGTGCACCGCTATGGAGAAAGAGCTCCGGACGTTCCTCGGTCATGGGGTGCGCTTCGTGGTGCTCGGAGACAGGGAGAGGCTCTCGGATTCTCTCAATGCGGTGATAGACAGGATAATGGCGGCGACTTCCGAGGGGAAGGGCCTGACGATGATTCTCTTTCTCAGCTACAGCGGCCGCTGGGATATACTTCAGGCCGCCCGGAAGATGGCACACGATTTGATTGAACACCCCGGTCGTTCCGTAGAGGTCGGGGATTTCTCTCATTATCTTGTGACGGACGGCATTCCCGATCCGGATTTGCTTATCCGGACTTCGGGAGAGGAGAGGATAAGCAATTACATGCTCTGGCAGACGGCATACACCGAATTCGTGTTCACGGACACGCTTTGGCCCGACTTCCGAAGGGAGGAGTATCTGTCCGCGCTTGAGCAGTACGCTTCACGGGACAGGAGGTTCGGAAAGGTCAAATGATGGTCAGATGATGGGCTTTTTCGAATAATACGGCTATATTTGTGAATTATTGATTGAAGATGAAGATTGGACGGATACTCGCCATTTTGATTCTCGGCCTTGTGGGTGCCGCAGCCGGCGCGCAGGAGTCCGGGGTCGAGGTGGATTACAATCATCCCCGAACCTACAAGGTCGGAGGAGTCAGCGTTGAGGGCAACACCTACTACCGCGATCAGCAGATTATCGCTCATGCCGGTCTGCAGAAGGGCATGGAGGTGACGGTTCCGGGGGAGGCCATAACCAACATAGTCAGGCGCCTGTGGCTACAGCGCTATTTCGAGGACGTTTCCGTCAGCATCGACAGCCTCAATGCAGGACGCGATTCCGCTTTCTTCACGATCAGGGTCAAGGAGCGTCCGAGAGTGTCCAGCTGGACCTTTTCCGGCGTGAAGTCGGGAGAGAGGAAGGACATTCAGGAGAGAGTCAACCTGCGCAGGGGCGGCGAGTTCTCCGAATACGTGGAGAAGACCACCTCCGACATCATCAAGAGGTACTTCGCCGAGAAGGGTTTCCTGCTCTGCGAGGTCAACGCCGAGGTCACGAAGGATACCATCATCCGCAACGCCATCAGGGTCAACTTCGCTATCGACAAGGGGCAGAAGATAAAGGTGCGTGACATCAACTTCGTCGGCAACGAGCACGTGTCGGACTACAAGCTCGCCCGCTCGATGAAGAAAACCAAGTCCAACAAGTTCTACAACTTCTTCAACAGCAAGAAATTCAACGAGAAGGAGTATCTCAACGACAAGAAGGGAGCCCTCGAGGCGTTCAACGAGGCGGGTTACCGCGACGCCCGCATTGTCAGGGATTCCGTGTATTACGTGGCTCCGAACCGGCTCGGCATCGATCTCGTGTTCGAGGAGGGGGACAGATATTATTTCCGCAACATCAGCTGGACCGGCAACTCCATATATTCTTCCGACGCTCTCAATCAGGTGCTGGCCATCAAGAAGGGAGACGTCTATGACAAGGTGACGATGGAGAAGAGGCTCTACGGCGGCGGCAAGCAGACCGACTACGACGTTTCGAAGCTCTACCGCGACAACGGCTACCTCTTCTTCCAGATCAATCCCGTCGAGACCAATATCCAGAACGACTCTGTGGACGTGGAGATGCGCATTTCCGAGGGCAAGCAGGCCACGATCAACAACGTGGTGATCAACGGCAACGACCTCACCAACGAGAGGGTGGTGCGCCGCCAGCTCTTCACCCGTCCGGGATACCTGTTCAGCCAGAGCGACTTCGAGCGCTCCATCAGGGAGATCGCCTCTCTGGGCCAGTTCGACGCGGAGTCCATCATGCAGCAGGGGACGGGCTATTCCATCGTCCCCAACGCGCTGGACAACACGGTCGACGTCATCTACAACGTGACCGAGAAGCCGTCTTCGCAGTTGGAAGTCTCCGGAGGATGGGGCGGCAGGACGTTCGTCGCCACCGTCGGGGTGAGCTTCAACAACTTCTCCACCCAGCGCTTCTTCGACAAGAGCGCATGGCGCCCGGTTCCGCTCGGCGACGCGCAGAACCTCGCCTTCCGCTTCCAGACCAACGGTACCTATTACACCGCGCTCTCGGCCAATTTCGTCGAGCCGTGGCTCTTCGGCAAGAAGCCTACCTCGCTCAATCTCAGCGCATACTACACCCGTCAGACCAACTCCTACCTCGCGCTCAACTTCCTGAGCAACGACCGTCAGATGGAGGTCTTCGGATTCGCGGCCTCGCTGGGAACGCGCCTGAAGTGGCCTGACAGCTATTTCGTGCTCTACAACGGACTCAACTGGCAGTCCTACAGGCTGACCAACTGGTACTCCGGCTACTTCATCTTCGATGACGGTATCGCCAACAACATCAACTACTCCCTGAGTCTCGTGCGCAACTCCACCGACCAGCAGATATATCCGCGTACCGGTTCCGACTTCTCCTTCTCCCTGCAGCTGACCCCGCCGTTCTCCCTCCTGAGG
>CAVGYS010000173.1:0-3418 GCA_963633505.1 Oscillibacter sp. MSJ-31 | reverse complement strand
GCCAGGAGATGACCCTCGAGGAAATCGGCGAGAGGCTCGATCTTACCCGCGAGAGGGTCCGCCAGATCAAGGAGAAAGCGATCCGGAAGCTCAAGAAGCCGGCGGCAAGCAAACTTCTCAAGTCCTACCTCGGCTGATGAGCGCGGAGAATTTCATAGCTGCGAAGGCCTCAGAGGCCATCAAGGCAATCTACGGAGCCGAAGTGAGCGCCGACTCGCTTCAGGTGCAGCCGACACGCAAGGAGTTCGAGGGGGATTATACGCTCGTCGTATTCCCGCTGCTTCGCCTGACACGCCAGTCTCCCGATGCCACGGGTGAGGCGATAGGCGGATGGCTCAAGTCCAATTGCCCGGAGGTGAGCGCCTTCAACTCCGTCAAGGGCTTTCTCAATCTCAGCCTTTCAAATCTCTATTGGAAGGAATGCCTTGAGAGCATAGCCTCCAACGGGGACTTCGGACAGCTTCCTCCGACGGGGCGCAGAATCATGGTCGAGTTCTCCTCTCCCAACACCAACAAGCCTCTCCACCTGGGGCACGTGCGCAACAATCTTCTCGGAGCTTCAGTCTCCAACCTGCTCAAGGCGGCGGGCAACGAGGTGATCAAGGCTACGCTCGTCAACGACAGGGGAGTGCACATCTGCAAGTCCATGTATGCATGGAAGGAGCGCTTCAACGGGGCGACGCCACAGAGCAGCGGCAAGAAGGGAGACCATCTCGTGGGAGACTGCTACGTGGAGTTCGCCAAGATGGAGAAGGAAGACCCTTCCGTGATGGACAAGGTTCACGAGATGCTCGTCAAGTGGGAGGAGGGCGACCCGGCGGTACGCTCCCTGTGGCAGATGATGAACGAGTGGGTGTTCGAGGGTTTCGAACAGACCTACAAGGCTCTCGGAATCAGTTTCGACAAGACGGACTACGAGCACGACACCTACCTTCTCGGCAAGGAGCTCGTGCAGAAGGGGCTTGACATGGGGGTCTTCGTCAAGGACCCGGACGGCTCGGTGTGGTGCGACCTTGCCGCAGACGGGCTTGATCGCAAGCTGCTGCTGCGTTCCGACGGCACCTCCGTCTATATCACCCAGGACCTGGGCACTGCGGAGCGCCGCTTCAGCGAGTACAAGCTCGATTCGTTGACGTACGTGGTCGGGGACGAGCAGAACTACCATTTCCAGGTGCTCAAGCTCATCCTGAAGAAGCTCGGCTTCAGCTGGGCGGACTGCATCTACCATCTCTCATACGGAATGGTCGAGCTTCCGGAAGGCAAGATGAAGTCGAGGGAGGGCACCGTGGTCGATGCGGACGATCTCATCGAGAAAATGTACCTGGAGGCGAAGGAGACCTCGGAAGAGAGTGGAAAGCTCGCCGAAATACCTGACGAGGAGAAGGAGAAGCTCTACCGCATGATTGGGCTTGGAGCTCTCAAGTACTTCATCCTCAAGGTCGATCCTAAGAAGAAGATGCTCTTCAACCCTAAGGAGTCCATAGACTTCAACGGCAACACCGGTCCGTTCATCCAATATACCCACGCGCGTATCCAGTCGATTCTGCGCAAGGCCGCCCAGGCCGGAAGAAAGGCCTGCGTGGCTCAGGACGTGGAACTCAGCCCCAAGGAGATACGCATCGTGCAGCTGCTTTCGTCATATCCCCAGAAGGTCGCCGAGGCGGCGGGGGCGTATTCTCCGGCCCTGATAGCCAATTACTGCTATGAGCTCGCCAAGGAGTTCAACCAGTACTATCACGACACCGGGATTCTCCGCGAGCCAGACTGCAAGCTGCTGGAGATGAGACTCGAACTTATATCTGACACCGCCGCGGTTCTCCGCGCCGGAATGGGAATACTCGGAATTGAACTGCCAGACAGAATGTAATATCCCGACTTCCGTCAAGGAAGTCCGTCAGCTTGGATGGGACTACATAGACGTCATCTTCTTCACGGGTGACGCCTTTGTGGATCATCCGAGTTTCGGTACGGCCTGCATATCCCGCTATCTGCAAAAATTCGGATACAGGGTGGCGGTCGTGCCCCAACCCAACTGGCGCGACGATCTGCGCGATTTCCGCAAGCTTGGAGCCCCGCGCCTCTATTTCGCCGTCAATGCCGGGGCCATGGACTCCATGGTCAACCACTACACGGCCGCGAAGCGCCTGCGGCACGATGATGCCTACACCCCGGACGGAAAGGCCGGACAGAGGCCCGACAGGGCTGTCACGGTCTATACCCGCATCCTCAAGGAGCTCTGGCCGGAGTCAGTCGTCGTCATCGGGGGAGTGGAGGCGTCGCTGCGCCGTCTGACCCATTATGACTATTGGGATGACCGTATCATGCCGTCCGTGCTCGTGGACAGCGGGGCGGACTGGCTTTGCTATGGCATGGGCGAGAAGCCGATGCTTGAGCTCACCAGGGCGATCGAGGCCGGGCGCAACGTCCGTCAGATAGAGAAAATCCCGCAGCTGGCCTTCTTGCGCAAGGGTCGGTGGAAGGTGGAGGATCCTCTGGTACTGCACTCTTTTGAGGAGTGCCGGGACAATGACAGGGCTTTCGCCGAGAATTTTCACCATATCGAGACCCATGCCAACATGCTCCACCAGCAGGTCATAATAGAGCCTGTGGGCGACGGCTTCGTACAGGTCAATCCTTCCTATCCTCCCTCTACCCAGGAGGAAATGGACTCTTTCTGGGACCTGCCGTTCACCAAGCGTCCGCATCCGCGCTACAAGGGAAAGAGGATCCCGGCCTACGACATGATCAAGGATTCGATCATCACGCATCGCGGCTGTTTCGGTGGCTGCAATTTCTGCACGATTGCGGCGCATCAGGGGAAGTTCATCCAGTCGCGTTCGCAGGAGTCGATACTCTCGGAGGTCCGCGCTCTGGCGGCGATGCCGGAGTTTCATGGCAACATCTCCGATCTCGGGGCTCCGACGGCCAACATGTACGGAATGGTCGGGCAGGACATGGAGAAATGTGCCGTCTGCCGCCGCAAATCCTGCCTTTTCCCCGCGCCGTGCAGCAATCTGGACAGGAGCCATTCCCGGGTGCTTGACCTGTACCACAAGGTGGATGCGGTGCGCGGAGTGAAGCATTCCTACATAGGGAGCGGAATCCGCTATGACCTTTTCCTCGACGAGAACGGTTTCGTGGACGGGACGGGGAAGCAGTATCTTAAGGAACTGATGCTCAATCATACTTCCGGCCGTCTGAAGGTGGCTCCGGAACATACCGAAGACAAGGTCCTGTACTATATGGCTAAGCCTTCGTTTCGGCTGTTCGAGAGACTTCGCAGGGAGTTTGACAAGGTCAACAGGGAGAACGGAACCCATACGGAGCTCGTCCCTTATTTCATCTCGTCACACCCCGGCTGCACTTTGCAGGATATGTGGAAACTTGCGGCGAATCCTTGCCTGAGGGGCATCTGGAT
>CAVGYS010000172.1:1658-3458 GCA_963633505.1 Oscillibacter sp. MSJ-31 | reverse complement strand
CTACTCTGATGCTACATACGACCAAGGCAAGACCACTATCAACGGCGGTACGTTCGACGGTAATCTTGTATCCTACAGCGGTGGCACGTTTGAGTTCGGCAGCAACTTCACAGTCCCTACAATCTACGTAGCTAATGAGGCTGCTCTTGCCGCCACTCTCAAAAATACGAAAGTGACCACGATTGCTCTCCAGAAAAACATCACCCTCAGCGACAAGCTTGAGATCAGCCTCGACAGGGCGGTTGTCATCGACCTCAACGGCAAGACCCTCACCGGTCGCACGAACCTCCATAAGGGAAACCTCACATTCAAGAACGGCTATATCGCCGGTGGCAAGGAGCAGGCGCTCAATGTTTACGGCTCGAAGAATTCTTCCGATACGAACTATTCTGTCCTCACGGTAGAAAAGGATGTCACCGTTACCGGTGATGTTTGGGCTGTGTGCATGTTCGGTGAGGAAAATACAACAGATAAAAGTAAATTTACCGGATACGGAGCTGTGATCAACCTTTACGGCACGGTCAGCACTACTGGAAACGGTAAGGAGGGAGCCGTCTTTGTGTACGGAAACCTTGGAAAGGGTGCTGATACAAAATTCGCCACATCCAACAAAAACTTTATAAACGTAACGGGAAGCATTACAAGTGCAAAGGATGCGGCCATCGCCCTTAACGGTTCCGCTACCGTGACAGTCGAGAATGGCGCCACCATCACCGGCAACACTGCGATTGCCATCAAGCGCGGCAAGCTCGTCGTGAACGGCGGCACCATCACCGGAACCGGAGAGTGCGTGGACAGTCCTGAGGATAATAATAACGGAACAGAAATGACCGGCGCTGCGGTTTCCGCCACAGCCACCTATAGTGATGGCGGTCCTCTCAGCGTTGATATCAAGGGAGGTGCTTTCACTTCAAAATTATCTTCCGTCATCCTCAACAACAGCGACAACGAGTTCACGATTTCCGGAGGCACTTTCAAATCCGAGGCCACCAAGGACGACGACTCGATTGCGGTTTGGGCTCGTCTTGGAAGCGTCACCATCACCGGAGGCACCTTCGAGAACAAGAGCAACGGCGAAGCGACCCTCTATGTGGGTACGGGCGATGCAATAAAGAATAGCAAGAAACCGTGTCTGAAAATTTCCGGCGAGAACACCGTAGTGAAGAACACTGCTACAGGAGCATACAAATGGAACTCTACTATGGCTCCTCTCGCAGTGAATATGAAGAATGAGCTCACGAAGTTCAACTACAAGCCGGTTGACATCAGCGGCGGCACCTTCTACGGCAACAATCCTGCGCAGGATGACAACGTGAAGACTGACAATGGCAAGTTCCTTGCGAGCGGATACAAGTCAGTTCAGCAGGGAACCGACAATGTCTGGAAGGTAGTGGCGGAGGCCAGCACTGATACTGGTGCCGGTGCCGGCGACACTTCCACCGACAGCACTACCGATAACGCTGGCGAATAACCGACATATTCACCCGCGATGCCCCAAGGCATCGTGACCCAACTATCAAGGCCGGCCCCATCTCGGAGCCGGCCTTTTTGCGCGAGTACCCGGAACCTGCGTGACAGCGTGGCAGCCGGGGGAGGTTGGCACTGACTCAACCCAAAACATTGTCAGTGCCACCTTCCCCCAGCTGCCACGCTCATTCAGCCCCAAACCCTCGCAGGTGCCACCTCCCCCGCAGCCCTGCCTCCCCCTGCTATCGCAAACATCCGGCAGGGACTCGATCGGAATTAGTTGTACCGCAAGCTTCGCACCTCTTCCTCGGAGAGCCCGGAGAATCTGGGGCT
>CAVGYS010000172.1:0-1648 GCA_963633505.1 Oscillibacter sp. MSJ-31 | reverse complement strand
GGCATCGTGACCCAACTATCAAGGCCGGCCCCATCTCGGAGCCGGCCTTTTTCGTGCCGGTCGGTTTTTCTTTTTGAGTGTAAAAGCTTAAATTTGTGGAAGTCTGTTTTGAAAAGGAGGAAGTATATGCTATATCCTGTAGGAATACAGAGTTTTGAGAAGCTTCGCGAAGGCGGCTATGTCTATGTTGACAAGACTGCGCAGATTTACAATCTTGCGTCCACCGGGGTGTATTACTTCCTGAGCCGTCCGAGGCGCTTCGGGAAGAGCCTTCTGGTATCGACGATGGAGGCGTACTTCAGCGGACGCAGGGAGCTTTTCAAGGGCCTGGCGCTGGAGAGCCTGGAGAAGGAGTGGAAGGCGTACCCGGTGCTGCATCTGGATTTCAGCGGCAAGGCATACGACTCTGCAGAAGTGCTGCCAAAGGTACTGGATGACGCATTGTGCAAATGGGAGGAGGAGTACGGGTGCGTCAATCGTTCCGATGTCCCGGGGATACGTTTCGGCAACGTGATTGAGGCCGCCTGCAAGAAAACCGGACGCGAGGTCGTGATCCTCATCGACGAATACGACAAGCCTATCATCGACAACCTCACCCGTCCCGAACTGCGGGAGAGTTTTCGCGAAACGCTTGAGGGCTTTTACGGCGTGTTCAAGGGCAAGGACGACTTCATCCGCTTCGGCTTCCTCACGGGAGTCACCAGAATCGGGAAGATGAGCGTGTTCAGCGGGCTGAACAACATCCAGGATATCTCGATGCGAGCCGATTACGGCGACATCTGCGGCATATCGGAGGCCGAACTGAAAGCCTGCTTCGCGGAAAGCGTCGCCGCCCTCGCCGAGGCGAACGGCATCAGCGAAAGCGACTGCTACGAAAAGCTCGCGAAGACGTACGACGGCTATCGCTTCCACCCGAAGGCCGTCGGGGTATATAACCCGTTCAGCCTCATCAACGTTTTCAACGCGAAGGAGTTCAGGATGTATTGGTTCGCCACGGGCACCCCGTCGTTCCTCGTCCGCTACTTGAAGGAGGGTAACTATAATCTCGACAACATATCAAGGGACATGGTGAGCGAGGAGATTCTGTCCGGGACGAACTACGAGAACCCCGCACCCATCACTCTGATGTACCAGAGCGGCTATCTGACGATCACGGGCTACGACCCGGAGTTCCGCACTTACACCCTCGACTACCCCAACGAAGAGGTGAGGAGCGGCTTTCTCAATTCTCTCAGCCAGCTGTATGCTCCGGGCCTGATAGGAGGTGAATTTTCCATGTACCGCTTCATCCATGACATCCGCAGCGGCGACGTACAGGGCTTTATGAGCCGCTTCGCCGCGTTCCTCTCCGGCAACGGCTATGAGATTCAGGGCAACCTTGAGCTCTATTTTCAGAATACGATGTCGGTGATGTTCCGGATGATGGGGCTGTACGTGAAGACGGAATACCAGACCTCCAACGGCCGGATAGACATAGTCATCAGCACCGACAGATACGTCTATATAATGGAGTTGAAGCGAGACCAGTCGCCGGACGTCGCCCTGAAGCAGATTGAGGAGAAAGGCTACGACCGGCCTTTCTTCGCCTCGGGGAAGCAGATAATCAAACTCGGAATCAACTTCTCCTCCGAGACCCGCACCATCGACA
>CAVGYS010000171.1:0-3462 GCA_963633505.1 Oscillibacter sp. MSJ-31 | reverse complement strand
GACCCTCATCAACGCCAGCCTGAGTGTCAGCGTCAGGACAGGGAGCGGGGCGAATGAGATCACGGCACCGTTGAAATGGGACGGCAAAAGCCGCGACGGAGCCGTCATCGGCGACATTCCGCCTCATCTGTCCATAAATCCGGGGGACAGCGTCAGGACCAGCGGATACTCTTCGATTTTCCCCGCAGACATCCCCGTCGGTGTCACGGGAGACACGAGACTTGTCGACGGTTCGTCACAGCAGGCTGAAGTGAGACTCTTCCAGGACTTCGGCAACCTGAGATACGTGACCATAATCAGCAACGACGACAAGGATGAGATAACGGCTCTTGAAGATACGGACAAGAAGAAATGAGATACTGGGATTTCACCGTCAAATATCTCCTGCTTCTCGCAGCGCAGGTTCTGTTGTGGAATTATTTCAATTTCACGCCCTTGCTCACGATTGTCCTGCTGCCGATGATGATTCTGTGTCTGCCGCTGCAATGCGGCGGAGCTCTCGCGATGCTCATCGCCTTCGCCTCCGGATTCGCCGTGGATTTCCTTGCGGCCGGTCCGACTGGTCTCACGATTCTCGCCCTCGTGCCGGTGGCGTTCCTGCGCCGTCCGCTGCTCTCGCTCGTATTCGGCAGCGAACTCCTGTCAAGGAGCGAAACGATCTCCTCAAAGCAGTCCGACAAGACAAGGATGTTTCTCTCCATCTTGCTTTCTACCGCCCTGTTTCTGTTTATATACGTCTTGGCCGACAGCGCCGGCACCAGCCCGCTTTGGGCGATGGCGGTGAAGTTCTTCGCCTCGCTCATCCTGAGCTCCGTGGCATCGCTTCTCCTCGTAGATTTGTTCTCCCCCCCCCGGACATCGTGACAAATGGAAATGAACCGCAAAAACAAGCTTCTCATCGGGCTGGTCGCAGTGGCGGTCATCCTGCTATCGAGGCTTTTTTACATCCAGATAATCAACGACGAGTACAAAAAGGACTCCTCCAACAACTCGATGGTCTATTCCACCATCTACCCGCCTCGCGGCGTGATATATGACCGCAACGGGGAGATTCTGGTAGGCAATGCGGTATGCTATGACATCCTCGTCACTCCGCGCGACGTCAAACAGTTCGACACCCTTTCTCTCGCCTCGGCGCTTGACACGAGCGTGGACTACGTGAGGAGCAAGATGGAATATTATCGCAACTATCGGAAAAAGATAGGATACCGGACACTGACCTTCCTCAAGCAGGTTCCTCCGCAGACATACCAGAAATTCGCCGAACAGAACTACCTCTTCCCGGGTTTCGGAGCGCAGATGAGGAGCGTCCGCGAATATCCGTTCAATGCCGGAGGCAATCTGCTCGGCTACATCTCGGAAGTCGATGCCGACTACATCAGGAAGCATCCGGAGTACAAGGCTGGGGATTATGTCGGCCGCACCGGGCTGGAAGCGGCGATGGAGGACAGCCTCAAAGGGGTGAAAGGCTATCATATCTTCCTGCGGGACGCACACAACCGCCAGCAGGACTCCTATCAGGACGGAAAGGAAGACAAGGCCGCCGCGCCTGGCAAAGACATAGTATCGACCATAGACGCGCACCTGCAACAATACGGGCAGAGGCTGATGGAGGGCAAGGTCGGCTCAGTCGTGGCGATAGAGCCCTCCACGGGAGAGATTCTGGCGATGGTGTCAAGCCCGGGAATCGACGTCGACGTGCTCTCGGACATCGGGAGCCATTACGGCGAGATCTCCCGCGACCCGCGCAAGCCCATGTTCAACAGGACGGTTATGGCCTCCTACCCTCCGGGATCCGTGTTCAAACTGGTCAACGGTCTGATCGGACTTCAGGAAGGCGTGCTCCAGCCGTCATACACCTACCCTTGCAACGGGGGCTACTACTACAGCGGCAACCACAAGCTCGGCTGCCACGCCCACTCCTCCCCGCTGGCGTTCAAGGACGCGATCGCGACGTCGTGCAACGGCTACTTCTGCTACGTCTTGCGCAACATCCTCGAAAACAAGGAGTACCGGAATACGGCCGAAGCCCTTGACGCGTGGCGGGACTACGTGCTGAGTTTCGGCTTCGGGCAGGGGCTCGGGAGCGACTTCCCGTCCGAACTCGGAGGCAACATCCCCACGTCGAAGTACTATGACCGGATTTACGGAGCGGGGCGGTGGCGGTTCCAGACCGTGGTCTCGCTGTCCATCGGACAGGGGGAAATCGGCGCGACCCCCTTGCAGATAGCCAATCTGGCGGCCATCATGGCGAACAGGGGGTTCTACTATATTCCGCACATCGTCAAAGATTCGGACGGGGTGAAGATCGACGAGCGCTTCCACGAGAGGCATTATACCAAAGTGGACACCTCCCACTTCAAAGTAGCCGTCGAGGGGATGTATATGGCGGTCAACGGCGGCGGCTCCGCAGGCATGACTGCACGCGCCGCCGCGATACCGGGTCTGGAAGTGTGCGGCAAAACCGGCACCGCACAGAATCCGCACGGAAAAGACAATTCCGTCTTCATCTGCTTCGCCCCGAAGGACAATCCGAAGATAGCCGTGGCCGCGTATGTGGAGAACGCCGGATTCGGGGCCACTTGGGCCTTGCCGGTAGCCTCCCTCATGCTTGAGATGTACCTGAACGGGGAAATTTCTTCCCAACGCAAGTCCATGGAAGAGAGGATGCTCAACACAAGATTCTTCTGAACATGAAAATTTTCAAACCCGGCAATCTCCCATACGAAAGGAACTTTCGGCAGACTGTCGATTGGAGGCTCATATTGTGCTACGTGGCCCTCGTTCTGATAGGCTGGGTGAGCATCTACGCCTCCATCCATTCTGAAGAACCCTCATCCATCTTCGACCTCCACTGCCGAAGCGGCAAGCAGTTCGTGTGGATAATGACCGCATTCCTGCTTGACGTTCTGATTCTTTTCGTGATAAACCGGAGGATTTGGGAAGTTTTCGCCCCGGGCGGATATCTCGTCGTGCTGTTTCTGCTGGTGCTGGTGATTTTCGTCAGCAAGGATGTCAAAGGCTCGCATTCGTGGTTTGAATTCGGAGCCGTGAAGTTCCAGCCTGCCGAGGTCTCGAAAATCACGACTTCGCTTATGCTGGCTCTGGTGATGAGCAGGCAGGATTTCCGTCTGACGACCCGCAAGGGATTTGCGGCAGTGGCCCTGACGATAGGACTTCCGATGCTGGCGATTCTCGGGGAGAGCGAGACCGGTTCGGCCCTCGTATATGCCGGATATCTCTTCGTCCTGTACCGCGAGGGGCTCTCGGGCTGGTGGTTCGTTGTCATCGGCTCGGCGCTCGCGCTCCTGATTCTCACCCTCACAGCGCCCTGGTGGGCTGCGGCGGCCTTGCTCGCGCTGCTTGTCATCTGCTACTTTTTCTACGGCTCCGGCTACAGGAAAAGCCTGGGGGCGAGGGTGGACAACATCCTCAAGACCGTCGCGGTGCTCGGTGCCGGAG
>CAVGYS010000170.1:0-3502 GCA_963633505.1 Oscillibacter sp. MSJ-31 | reverse complement strand
GCACCCAACTGTCCCCAAAGATTGCCATTATTTTCCAAGGATTGCTAAATTTGCGGCGAGTTTCAAAACAACTTCTCATTTCACGAATCAGATATGGAGTGGTTAATCGACATGTTCACGGAGCAGACGTACACGCAGGCGATACTCGTACTGTCTCTGACCTGCGCCGTCGGATTGCTTTGCAACAAACTGCAATTCAAGGGAATAAGTCTCGGAGTAACTTTCGTCTTCTTCGCCGGCATCCTCGCCGGACATTTCGGACTGGCCATCAATGAGCAGATGCTCGCCCTCGCCCAGAATTTCGGGCTGGTGCTCTTCGTCTATACCCTCGGCTTGCAGGTCGGGCCGAGTTTCTTCCCCTCCCTCAAAAAAGGCGGGATAAAGCTCAACCTCCTGGCATTCTCCGTCCTGATTTCGGGCACGGTACTGACCGTGGTCATCAGTCGCCTCAGCGGAATCCCGATGCCGATTGCGACCGGACTTCTCACCGGCGCGGCCACCAACACGCCGATGCTCGGAGCCGCCCAGCAGACGCTCACCCAGATTGACCCCTCCCTCACCGACATGTCCAACACCATGGCCACCGCCTGCGCCGTCGGCTACCCGTTCGGAGTCATCGGCGTGATACTGTGCGTAGTGATACTCAAGGCCCTTTTCCACAAGGGCGGAGGAAAAGCGGAAACACACGACAAACCGGCGTTCGTGACGGAATTCCTGGTGAGCAACCCCGCCATATTCGGCAAGACGCTCAAGGAAATAATGAAAAACTCCGATATCCATCTCGTCGTGTCCAGAGTCTGGAAATTCGACGGCACGCAGCGCGGGCAGGTGATAATGCCGGACGGAGACACCGTTCTTGAAAAGGGGGAGCACGTACTGGTGCTGACCAGAGAAGCGGAAACCGATGCTGCGGAGAGGATATTCGGGCAGAAGGTGGTGAAAGACTGGAACCACGAGGACATCGACTGGAACCATCTGGACGGGATGCTCGTCTCGCGGCACGTGGTCGTAACCAAGACGAACGTCAACGGAGCCAAGCTCGGAGACCTCCACCTGCGCAACACCTACCGGATAAACATCACAAGGGTCAACCGCGCCGGCATCGACATACTCCCCTCTCGCGACCTCAGGCTCCAGATGGGAGACAAGCTCACGATAGTCGGAGAAGAGAGGGCCATCGCGAAGGTGGCGATGGTGCTCGGCAACGAAGGGAAGGAGCTGCGCAACCCGAACCTGCTCTTCATCTTCGTCGGCCTGCTGCTCGGCCTGCTGCTCGGAAGCCTCCCGATAAGGATACCGGGGATGAGCATACCGATAAGGCTCGGGATAGCCGGCGGACCGATTGTGATAGGCATCCTGATGGGGGCGTTCGGCCCGCGCCTGCACATCACCACCTACACCACGCACAGCGCCAACCTGATGCTCCGTCAATTCGGGCTCACGGTCTATCTGGCAGGTCTTGGACTCAGCGCCGGGCCGGGATTCTTCGCCACCGTCCTGCGGCCGGAAGGACTGCTGTGGATCGCCATCAGCGTTTTCCTCTCCATCGCCCCCGTGCTGCTGGTGGGAATCATCGCCGCGAAACGCTGCCGCACGGACTACGAGGCCAACGTCGGAATGCTCTGCGGAGCCATGGCCAACCCCATCGCCCTGAACTACGCCCTCAGCACCGTGGACGACGACGGCCCGTCGGTGGCCTACGCCACCGTTTACCCGGTGGAGATGTTCCTCAGGGTGATTTCCGGCCAGCTGCTGATGCTGCTCTGAGAAGCTGACTATTCACCCACCATGCAGGACGCCGCCTCAGTATAAAAATTTATCAGGGACTCGATGGCACGGCGGCATACGGGGCAGAACGCCGGAGCTGCGTTGGTACGCATACGGCAGTCCTCACAGGCCCTCCAGACACCCTTGCTCTGGTATCCGGCACCCTCGACGAGCCCTACACCGTCCTCTCCCATCATATCCTCCCACTTGGAGGAGAAATCCGCCCGCGTGGTGATATTCCGCTCCCACGGCTCGGTGTCAGGATAATAGTATTCGACGAACTGGTCATCGTAGGCGTATTCATCCGCCAGACCGGCGAAACTGTGCCCGAACTCGTGCACCACCACCGGAGCGAAAGCCTCGTGATGAGCGGTCGTGAGAGTGTATGAATTGTAGATTCCTCCCCCACCGTAAGTATCTGTGTTCGCAAGGATTATGACATGCTCGTACGGAACGCCGGAAAGGGCGTCGTGCAGACGGAAAAGTTCAGGAGTGGTCAGATAGCGGTCGGAATAGAAAGTGTCGAAATGCGAGAGCGCCACCGTGTTCTTCCAGACCCCCTCGCGAGGCACGCTCACTCCGCTCTCCTCCGACGGAGCGCCGAGAGCCACGATGTTGAAGCTGTCCCTCTTCGAGCCGAAAGGTTCGTGCGCGAAAAGACTCTCGATGGCGGCACGCGCGTCCCTGTAGAAAAGCTCCATCTCGGAGGAAGCATAGCCTTCGGCAAGAATCACCACGTCTATCTTCTCCTCGGGAGAGCCAGAATGGTGCAGGACCCTCCAGCCGTCACCATCCTCCCCGGCAGCGGCGCCACAAGAAGAGTTCCAGCCTCCCGCAGGCTTTATCAAAATGTCGGCAGGATCCACGGGATGGGACAGTGATGCGACTACATTGTCGTGAAAATCAAAGAGCTGTACACAGATGTCAACTGGCGCGACAGGCATCGGGACGAGGAATACGTTCTCGAAGCTCCGCCTCACCAAGGTGGCTTCCCGGGTGGCCTGCCACTCCTGAAAGAGGGTGGAGAACGAAGTCCGGTACAACGTGTCCCCGCTCTCCTTGTCGGTCATCGTGAGCTGGCCGTTGCCACGGAGCGGCAACTTGTCGAGATTGCCTCTGCGTCCCGCCCAGCCCTCAAGGATCTTCAGATGCGCAAGAGCTATGTCGCAAGTCTTGTCAGTACCGGAGAAAACGTAGTCCAGACGCAGGGTCCTGTCCTCAAGACGACCCCCGGCAAATGTCGCCGCATCCACACTGAAGGCGAGCAGGATGCACGGCAAGATGAGAGAAATCCTTTTCATATCCGGTAAATATACTCAAAAAAACACTACATTTGCATACCACACAAGAATCAAGTCTCATGCAACACAAGACAATCATCGCGGCAGCAGCCGCAAGCACACTTCTCTTCTGCGCACAGAGCCACGCGCAGACCGCGACCAGCCTCTTCTGGCGCGCAGACAGCCTTCAGGTAAACGAGATAGTCTCCCAGCAGGCCGTCCAATACACTTTCGTCGGACATCACGGGCCAGCGGTCGAGAACTCCCACTGCATCCTGCGCATCTACTTCAACGACAGCGGATCAATCGACGTCTATTCCAAGAGCGGCAAGCAGATGGAGCTCCGCAAATACCTCTGGTACCCGACTCAGGAGCAGCAGGACAAGGAAGGAGCCGGATGCGATGAATATCTTGTAGGCCGCACGGTAGGTCTCGGAGGCATAGCTCTCTGGGAC
>CAVGYS010000169.1:0-3542 GCA_963633505.1 Oscillibacter sp. MSJ-31 | reverse complement strand
TGTTTTATCGATTCGCTGATGAAACTGTCGTTGTCGGAGGCGATGAGCACTCTGAATTTCCCTTTCAACTGCGGATCCCCGAGCTCCTCGACACTCGTGACGCTGCGGAAGAGGATCCCCTTCTCCCGAATCCTATCGAGAAGGTAGGCGGCCTGTTCACCCGGCTGCGAGTTTTCCTTGAATACGATTACCTCGTCTCCGAACTCAAGCTCTCTCCGAAGCCAGTCCACGATTTCGTCAACCTGGTATGTCCACGGAGTCGGGGCCTGGATTATGTTCTCGCCCTGCTGCGCGAGGGCCGCGGACTTCGGTTCCAGCGGGGAGACGAGCATCTTGCGGCCGCAGACCTGAAGCGCTTTGGCGATGTCAGAGTATGTCACGGGCCCGATTATCACGTCGCTCTCCCTGTAGATGGACTCGTCTTGGAAATCCTCCGTAGCGGAATCGACGAATCTGAGATTGATTTTCGTCCCTCCGAGCCCGAGGTCCCTCAGGGCAAGCAGGGCTCCGCTGTACATCTCCATGAAACTGCTGGTGCTCTTGCCTGACCCGGCATTGACCGGGAGGATGAGGCTCACGCTCGTGGAGGAAGGAATCCCGAAGAAAAAATCGTCTTCTTCCCTTTCCGCGGCCCTTGCGACGCTGTCGGGGGCCGCCGCGGTGCTCTCCTGCGGCCTGGAACTCTCCCGCTTCGGCTCCTCTTTTTTCTCTACGGAAGGGGTCGTGCGTTTGTTCTTGCCCGGGAAAAGATACCACTGCGCACAGGCTGTAAGCTGCAACGTGCACAGCAGACTCAATATGACGATTACTTTCTTCATTTCTTGATGCTTTCGGCGAAATCGATGAAATCCTTGCAGAAGCTGCTCCAATTCAGCCTCCCGTTCAGCGCCCTGATGCTCCGGACAAAGCCTTCCCTGAGCTGCGGCGCGCTGAAATATTTTCTGATGGCCTCTTCGACGCACTCCGGGGTGCATTCGCGGCACACGAGGCCTGTCCCGTTCCCGCCGATCGTCTCCTTGAGTCCGCCCACGTCGGTGACTATCATCGGGAGTTCGAACTGGTTGGCTATCGCGTTGATGCCGCTCTGGGTGGCGCTCCGGTAGGGGAGTACGGCAACGTCGGCGGCGGAGAAGAAATATTTGACCTCCGAGTCGCTGACATAGTTGGGAAAGAGGTAGATGCGCTTGGAGTTCGGCGACGAGTCTATCTGCTTCTGGTATTTTTCGAAGGAACCGTAAGGTTCGCCGGCTATGACGAGCTGGTACGAAGTGTCAAGACGGCTGAAAGCGTCGATCAGTATATCCAGCCCCTTGTAGTCCCGTATGAGTCCGAAAAACAATATGTTGCGCTCACAGTCGCGGATTCCGAGCTTCTTCTCGGCTTCTTTTTTCTCCACTCTCTCCCCGAAGTGGTCATAGACAGGGTGGGGGATTACCCTATATGTCGCGTCCTTTTTGATCTTGAGCAGATCCTCGGAGACTTCCTTGCAGAGTGTCACGCACCCGTCCACTTGTCGCAGGAAGTAAGACGTCAGCATCTTGTCGAAGAAATGCCTCTCGTGCGGAATCACGTTGTCGAGTATCGCGACGACCCGGCAGTCCTTTTTCATCCTGGACGCCACGTATCCCAGCGAAGGGGCGAACCACGACATCCAGTAGCGGAGAACCAGCACGTCCGGAGACCAGTCGGCGATTGCCCTGGCGGTCCTGCGCCACGACAGGGGCGAAACCGTGTCCAGCAGAGCCTCCGCCTCCACGGGGAGCGCCTCCCTGTCTTCTTCCGTGACGAACTGCGTCTTGCCCGGGAAAAGGACCGAAGGGTACTGCCTCTTGAAATTGAACGCGCGTACCTCGTGCGACTTCCCCAGTTCTTTCAGGATGTCTGCGTTGAACTGGGCGATTCCCCCTCTGTAGGGGTAGAAGCAGGACAATATGGCAATCCTCAAGGCCGCTTATTCTGATTTTTTGCCTTTGGTCTTGACGTATGCCGCGTTGAGTCCTTCGAGCAGGGCGTCGGTGATGTCAAGCTCGGCGGCTCCGGCGACTACCGGCATGGAGATGACGTTCCCCTGGGTGGCGAGGATGAGAGCATATTTCTTGTCCGCGTTGAACTCGGCGACGTAGGAGTTGATGGCGTCGGCGATCTGGTTCATCATCACCTGCTGCTCTTCGGCTATCTCCTGCTGCTTCTGTGCGGCGTAGGTCTGGAAACTGTTCTGCTGCTGGAGAAGCTTCTGGTTCTGGGTCTCGGCGACGGACTGGGTCATGAGTCCCTTGTTGATCTTGTCCTGGAAGGCCTTGATGTCCTTCTCGAGCTTGTTGCCCCTGCGGGTGACTTCCTGGTCGATGCTGTTGACCTTGGTCTCCACGACGCTGCGCAGGTCGTTAGCCATGTCATACTCGTTCAGCACGCGATCCATGTTGAAATATACGATGGCCCCGGACTGTGCTCCGGATACCGATGCTTCTGCGGAGCCGGCTGCCGGCGCGGTGACGGTCGAATTGCAGGAAGTGAGCGCGAAAGCCGCTGCGAGCGAGCAGGCGCCGAGGATAATGGAAATCTTGTTCATCTTATGCTATGTTTGCTGTTTTGTTCTTGGCAAGAGCACAAAGGTATGTAAAAAATCTGACATCCTAAGAGAGGGTGGCTTCGAGATACTTGTGGATGGTGGTCTCAAGCCCCATGTACAGGGCGTCGCAGATCAGCGCGTGCCCGATGCTCACCTCGGCCGTCCATGGAATGGTACGGATGAAATATTGCAGGTTCTCGAGCGAGAGGTCGTGCCCGGCGTTGACCCCGAGCCCGAGCTCCTCCGCCTTGCGGGCGGTCTCAAGATAGGGGGCGATGGCTTTCAGAGGATCCTTCGCATAGTCTGCGGCGTACTGTGCCGTGTAGAGCTCCACTCTGTCCGCCCCGCACCTTGCGGCTCCCTCCGCCATGGCGGGGTCCGGGTCGATGAAGATGGACGTCCGGATGCCTCTCGACTTGAACGAGGTGCAGACTCTGGAGAGGAACGCGTAATTCTTTATGGTGTCCCATCCCGCGTTGGAGGTGAGCGCGTCGGGAGCGTCGGGGACGAGCGTGACCTGGTCCGGAACCACCTCGCACACCAGCGCGCAGAAACTGCCCGTAGGATTGCCTTCGATGTTGAATTCCGTCTTCAGCTCCGGTCTGAGCGTCCTCACGTCCGAATAGCGGATGTGCCTCTCGTCCGGTCTCGGGTGGACGGTTATGCCCTCCGCCCCGAAGCGCTCGCAGTCGAGCGCTGCCTTGAGTACGTCCGGCATATTGCCGCCGCGCGCATTGCGCAGCAGTGCGATTTTGTTGATGTTTACACTGAGTCGTGTCATCTTCGTAAGACTTTATCTCGGACGCAAAAGTAACAATATTTATAATAAATGTGCTAAATTTGGCCTCCGTTATGAGATTGGCAGGCTACATCAAGAAGGAGGGGCTGTGGGATGACCCGCGTGTCCGGAAGATGCTTTCGGGCCTGGACGCGGTGGGTTGCGAACTGTACCCCGTGAGTTCCGTCCGGGACG
>CAVGYS010000168.1:0-3547 GCA_963633505.1 Oscillibacter sp. MSJ-31 | reverse complement strand
AGGATACTCCGTCCAGTCCTTTTCGAGACTTTCCATCGCCAGCCCCTTGAACAACTCCTTCCTCCCTCTGAAGTATGCCTCCAACGTGGAGACGAGAAGGCTCTTGCCGAAGCGGCGTGGTCGGCTCAGGAAATAGTACTGTCCGGTTGAGGCAAGATTGTAAATCTGCGCAGTCTTGTCCACATAGACAAATCCTCCGGTTCTGATTTTCTCGAAGTTCTGTATTCCAATAGGGTACAACATACGACCGATGGTTTTTGACATTCCCTGCAAATTTACGAAAATCGCGGGATTCTGCAATCGCGCCGCCGAAGTATTGAGAAGCTGTTTTGAAATAGCTCTGAATGATGACATTTTTTGATAAATTTGCAGGCTTAAAACATCTGTACTTATGGAAGAAGAGAAGAAGCTGAATTTTCTTGAAGAGATCATCGAGGACGACCTCAAGTCCGGAAAGGTGAAGAGCATCCTCACCCGTTTCCCGCCGGAGCCGAACGGCTACCTGCATCTGGGGCACGCCAAGTCATTGTGCATCAACTTCGGGCTGGCGCAAAAATACGGCGGGAAGACCAACCTGCGCTACGACGACACCAATCCGGTCAAGGAGGACGTGGAATACGTGGACTCCATCAAGGAGGACATCAAGTGGCTCGGATTCCAGTGGGAGAAAGAATGTTACGCTTCCGACTACTTCGACCAGCTCTACGAATGGGCCGAGGAGATGATAAAGAGAGGCCTCGCCTATGTCGATGACCAGAGTCAGGAAGAGATTTCCAAAGGACGCGGAACCGTGGACACTCCGGGCAAGGAGAGTCCGTGGCGCAACCGTTCCGTGGAGGAGAATCTGAAACTCTTCCGCGAGATGAGGGACGGCAAATACGCCGACGGCGAGAAGGTGCTCCGCGCGAAGATAGACATGGCGCATCCGAACATGATGATGCGCGACCCGCTGATGTACCGCATCAAGCACGCGAGCCATCACCGCACCGGGGACAAGTGGTGCATCTACCCGATGTACGACTACACCCACGGGCAGTGCGACTCCATCGAGGGCATCACCCACTCCATCTGCACGCTGGAATTCGACGTGCACCGGCCGCTATACGACTGGTTCATCAACACCCTGGGCATCTACCCGTCGCACCAGTACGAGTTCGCCCGCCTCAACCTCACCTACACCCTGATGTCGAAGCGCAAGCTCCTGGAGCTCGTGCAGAAAGGCTTCGTATCCGGCTGGGACGACCCGCGCATGCCGACGCTCTGCGGTGTCCGCCGCAGGGGATACACTGCGGACGCCCTCAAGATGTTCTGCGAGAAGATAGGCGTGTCCAAGCGCGACCAGCTGATGGACATTCAGCTTCTGGAGTGGTGCGTACGCCAGGACCTGAACGCCCGCTCGAACCGCTACATGGTGGTGCAGGACCCTCTGAAAGTCACGATAAGCAACTGGCCGGCGGGGAAAGTCGAGTGGTTCGACTGCCCGCTCAACCCGGCCGAGCCGGAGGGAGCCTCCCGCAAGGTTCCGTTCACCGGCGAGCTGTGGATAGACAGGGCCGACTTCATGGAGGACGCCCCTCATAAGTTCTTCCGCCTCAAGCCGGGTGGAGAAGTCCGCCTCAAATATACCTACATCATCAAGTGCGACAAGGTCATAAAGGATTCCGACGGCAAGATCACCGCCCTCGAATGCAGCTATGACCCGAGCACCAGGCCGGGCGGCGGCGAGTGGCGCAGCGTCAAGGGCACGATACACTGGGTGTCCTGCGATTATGCGAAGAGCATAGAGCTGAGAAACTACGACCGCCTCTTCACCCTTGCCGACATGAGTCAGGTGCCGGAGGACAAGGACTACAAGGATTTCCTCAACCCGGATTCGCTCGTGACCGGTTCCGGCCTTGCCGAGCCGGCGCTGCTCGATGACGCGTCCGGCATCGCCGTACAGTTCGAGCGCAGCGGATACTACGTCAAGGACAAGGACTCCACTGCGGAACACCCGGTGTTCAACAGGACGGTCACTCTGAAGGATTCGTACAAGCCGGAGTAGGATTCCCGTCCGGAATTTCGTCAATGTCCAGCAGCGCCTTCACCGGGTGTCTGTCGCTGTTCTTCGCCCCCAGCTTCAAGAGTTTGCCGGAGGTGTTGATGATGCTCTGACCCCTGACGTCGAGCTTCTTCATCCCGTCGTCGTACTCGTCCGTGGCCTTTTTGAGCGCCTTCCCGATGGCCTCGTACTTCTCCATGAACAGACCCACGCGGTCGATCATCTCGGAGGCGAGTTCATACACTTTCTCGTGATTCTGGGCCTGGGCCACCTGCGTCCAGGTCAGGCTCACGATTTTGAGCGCCCCGTAAAGGCTCTGCTCGTCAGCGATATAGACGTTCATGTCGGCCGCCTTGCGCCAGAGATCCGGTTCGGCGTCGAGCACCGTCCAGAGCGCCCCCACGTTCGGGACGAACATTATCACGTAGCCGGCTGACACCTTTGGAGCCTTGACATACGCGGAATAATCCTTCGCCGCAAGTTCCTTAACATGCCTGCGGATACTCTCCACGTGGGCTTTGAGGAAGTTCTGCCTGTCCGCCTCGTTCTCCGCATTAACATAGTCCACATACGCGGTAAGGGACACCTTGGAGTCGATTATCACTTCCCTCCTCTCGTCAAGATGCAGGATGACGTCCGGACGCAGAGTGCCCCCGGTCTGCGAATGGACGGGATGGCCGGCGGCATCAACGATGACGGCCTGAGTGTCGAAATGCACCCCTTTCGTGAGCCCCTGCGAAGAGAGCAGCTCCTCGAGGATGGTTTCCCCCCAGTCCCCCTGCACCTTGCTGCCATGCTTGAATGCGGCCGCGAGCTCGTCCGCGCTCTTGCGGGCGGCATCGCTGTGCTCCATCAGGTTCTTGATTCGCTCCCGCATCTCACCGTTCCGGTCGGCCTGCTCCTTGTTGCTGTCCTCCATCGCCTTCCTGAGCTCGGCGATATTGTCCTTCAGAGGGTTGACCAGCTGTCCGATACTGAGGCTGCTCGCCTCGGAGAACTCCTTCTGGCGGGCCTTGAGCATCTCGCCGGTGTCGGACTTGAGCTGAGCGCTGACCTTGGCCATGGTCTCGTCAAAACGCTGCTGCAGGGCGTTCATCGCATCCCTGTGAGCGGCATCCCTTGCCGCGAGGTCCTCTTCATTGCGCTTCCTGAGGTCCCGCTTCGTCTCCTCGAGCCGTGCGGCGGCCTCCGTCTTGGCGGCATTCAACCTTTCATCCCCCTCCTTCTTCTCTTCCTGAAGCCGCAGAGCGGATTCCGCCTTCTGCTCTTCCATCTTCGAGAGAAGCTCGGCCATCCGGCCGTCGGCATGGGAAAGTTCAGATTCAAGATGGGCGCGCTCCGCCAAGAAAAGAGACTCCGCCCGGGATTTCATGACGCTCTTTACGATAAAAAAGACTATGACAGCCGCGATGACGGCACCGGCAATAAAAGAAAGCAATAACTCCATCCGATACAATTTTGATTCCCGCAAAGGTAGCGATTTTCAGTTCACTTGCAATTCTGAAC
>CAVGYS010000167.1:0-3548 GCA_963633505.1 Oscillibacter sp. MSJ-31 | reverse complement strand
GGCCTGGACTTGTCCTCGCTCACCTTGTATTCCTTTTCTGCGGCCCACCTGGCCTGCCACTTGCTTTCGATTGACTTGAAATCGTAATCCATATCTCTTTTCCTGCTCTTTATTTCCTTCTTTCCAGTTTAAAATCCACATAAAGCGACATCTCGCACTTCACTTTCTTGCCGCGCACTCGCGCCGGCTTCCAGTCCGGAGACGCACTTATCACCCTTATCGCTTCAGCATCAAGGAGTTCACTGACCCCCTTGATAACCTTGACGTCCGTCACCCTGCCGCGCGTGTCTATCACGAAGTCCACCAGAACCCTCCCCTGCACACCGGCACGCACTGCCTCCGGAGGGTAGCGCAGATAGACGTACACCCACTTGCTCATGAACACGGACGGGTCCGACGAACCGAGGAACATGGGCTTCACGTCACATTCGGAATACGACACCACGTCGTCGTCCTTGACATACTTCCTGCCGCTTTCGTCCTTTCGGCGGAACTCCGGAGCCTTGCCGTTGACCAGCTCGAGGGAGAAGTTGTATATGTACTCCAGCTCCCTTTCCATATCATCATATTCGAGCACGGAAGCCGTATCCTTGTCCGAATTGTATTCGGGATACATCCCGGTGGTGAAGAATATCGACGGGATCCTCCTGTCGTAGAAGACCCTGTGGTCGGAATTCACCGGTTCGAGAGAGACCAGCTCGGGCATCATCGGCTGCAACGTGCCTGACAGGTGGGAGACTACCTCGTTGAGATCCTGGTTCGACGCCGTATAGGCATAGAAGCCCGACGAGCCCGTGCCGAGCATGTCGAGATTAATCATTGCGTCTATCTTGTCCGCCCCGGCGAACGATCTGTTGAGGAAATACCACGCTCCGGCTCCCGTCTGGAGGGACGAGCCGAAAGCGGCGATGATTACGGAACGCCGCAGCAGGACGCTGTTTGTCTTGAGCTTTCGGGCAAGCTGCATCAGAATGGTCAGCCCGGAAGCGTTGCCGTTGGCTCCATAATATATGGTGCGGCGTTTTTCGCCGTTCACCGTCATCTCCGAACTGCCGAGATTGTCGAGTCTCGCGCCTATGACTATATAATGTTCACGCAGTTGCGGGTCGTAACCGGGGATGTAGCCTATCACGTTACGGGAACGCAAGGTGTCCCCGTTCTCCTGACGCAGCCCGAAAAGCTCCCCTTCCGGCCCGCTGAGAAGGTCAATCCCGTAGGAGGCAAGCACTTCCGAGACATATTCCGCGGCCTCCTTCTCCCCTTCCGAACCGGCCTTGCGTCCTTCGAGCATGGCGGAAGACAGGTACTCCACCTGCTCTTTCATCGCGCTGACGACCTCGCTGTCGTCAAGGTCACGCAGATTGACCTCGGCGAACTGGGCTGATGCGGCAAAAGGCAGCAGAAGCATAAAGAAAAGGCAGAGTCGTCTCATCACTTGGCGACGTTTTCAAGTATCCACGCATCCGGGCAGAATCCGCCGTCACGAATCGTTCGCAGGGAGGCGAAGACCTCAGGCAGAGAGTCCGAAGGGCGTACGCCGACTGCGGTAAAACCGTTCCGATATCTGATGTTCACAGCGGAATATCCGGCCTGTTCGGCACTTTTCATACGCTTGGCGGCATTGTCCGCGTTGCCGAAAGTGCCTACGACCACGTAGTAACGATATTTCAAAGAAGCGCGCGTCTCATCCGAAAGCTGCCTTACTTCGACAATGGAACTCTTGATTGCCCTGATGGAGTCCAGGACCGCCAAAGAGTCGGAAATCTGCTTCTGCATCTCCTCCAGCGAATCCAGGCGGTTGCGGTGCCCGCTCTCCTGCTGTTCGATATAGAGTCTCTTGGCTTCTATCTCCGCCGACGTAGGACGGCCCGCCATCTTCCGAAAAAGGTCGCAACCATTCAGCAACGGCAGTGCAAGCACCAAAAGAACTATTACGGACAATCTGTTCATAAACTGCAAATTTAGCAAAACTTTCAGAAGTTGTCTTGAAATGGTTCTCGAATTCTATTGGGCAGAATTTTTTCAAAACAGCTTCGTATATTTGTCCCCGTATGCTAAAGAGACTTTCACTGTCGGCCGCCTCCGTATTCATCTGCCTCGCTTCGGCCGGACAGATCACTGATTTCAGGGTTCCATTCCCTCGGCCCCTCGGGCACGGGACGGACACGGTGAGCGTGATGATCATCGGAGACGTGATGATGCACAGCAGGCAGCTGGAATACGACTGCCACCATTTTCTCAAAGGCATCAGCCCGGCCCTCCGGCAGGCGGACATTGCCGTCGCCAATATGGAATTCTCGCTCGGCGGCCCGCCATACAGCGGCTACCCGTCTTTCTCGGCCCCCGACGAATACGCATCCTATGTGGCGGAGGACTGCGGAGTGGACGTATTTCTGACCGCCAACAACCACATCCTCGACAAAGACAGGGCGGGGCTCACACGGACGCTTTCCGTATATGACACGATGTGCGTAAAACACACGGGAGCCGCCGCCGACAGTCTCTCGCGTTCAAGAACTTATCCGCTGATGCTCACCTCCCGAGGCATCCGACTCGCCATAGTGAACTTCACCTACGGAACCAACAATCCGGTGGGGAACTCCGCCGGCTGGCCGGCAGTCAATTTGATGCGCAAGGAAGAGGTACGCTCCGCAATCGGGATGGCCCGGGCGCGCGGAGCCGACTTCATCGTAGTCCTCCCGCACTGGGGGATCGAGTACAAGCTCAGACACGACAGAACCCAGGAGGAATGGGCCGAATGGCTTGTCTCCGAAGGCGCGGATGTCATCATCGGGGCGCATCCGCACGTGGTCCAGGATACGACACATATAGACGGAGTCCCTATCATCTATTCTCTCGGCAACGCCATCTCAAACATGAGCGCACGCGACACGAGGCTCGGCCTTGCGGTCTGCCTGAAATTTACGCACGATACGGCCTCCGGCGAAAAGAAAATGCTCGAACCGGAAATCAGATTCCTGTGGTGCACGCTTCCCGGAACCCTTACAGACAACTATGAGACGATATTCTGCGATGAATGGATCGGGCGTCGCGACAAGTGGCTCTCCCCGTCGGACTACGACAACATGAAAGCCACCCTCGCAAGAGTCAAATCCGAGACCGGCCTGCAATGACGATGAAGTTTGGCCGGGGGGAAGAGGGTTTTGGCGGACGAAATTGTCGGCAGGAACTGCATTGGCGGCAAAAGAGGGAGCGGCAAAGTATGGGTGGCGCGGAGGACGTGGTCGAAACGGGGCCCCTTGGCCAGGTGATAGCACTTTAGCCGAGACGCACTATAACCCGGAAAACGAATATGCCGCGGAGGCATCTGGAGCAGGGGTTCCTTGGCCAGGTGATAGCGCTTTGTCCAGATTCTGCTATAACCCGGATTTGGCGGCGGGGATTTTGGATTGAACGAGCGGGGCACCAAGGGAGGGTGACACTGACGAAGTTTTGGGTTGAGTCAGTGCCACCCTCCCCCGGCTGCCACGCAACAGGGAATTAACCTACGCAGTCCCCTTCGGTGATATGCTTCGAACTAAGACCTT
>CAVGYS010000166.1:0-3556 GCA_963633505.1 Oscillibacter sp. MSJ-31 | reverse complement strand
ACGTAAGACAAGAAAAGAAATGCAAAAAGTACAAAATATGAACAAGTTACTAACCAAACTTGTAAGATGCGGGATAGTCTGGGCCGCAGCGGCTCTCCTTATGCAGGGGACGGCGGCGGCACAGGGGACTCTGCTTACCGGAAAGGTTGTGGACACGGACGGGACACCGGTGATCGGGGCTGGGATAATCTCGATGCAGAAGAAGACCTCGGGGACGACCACGGATCTGGACGGAAAGTTCAGCTTCAGGATTCCGAACGGGACAGAATCCGTGCTGTTCTCCTCGGTCGGAATGAAAGACGTTGTCTATAAGATAGTTCCCGGCAAGACAGAGGGCATCACGATTGTGATGGAGTGGGAAAGCACACAGCTGGACCAGGTTGTCGTGACGGGATACGCCCAGACCACGGTCAAGAGGATAACCGGCTCCGTGGCCGTCATAGGCTCGGACAAATTCGAGGCCAAGGCCGTCTCGTCCGTGGACGCACTGATGCAGGGTGAGGTCGCCGGAGTGGCCGTCTCCGCGACTTCCGGACAGCCAGGAACCCAGTCAAGGATAAGAATCAGAGGAGCGAACAACCTCTCGGGGACCAGCCAGCCGCTCTGGGTGGTGGACGGAGTGCCGATGCAAAGCGACTCCCCGAGCCTCAGCTCCGAGCAACTTGCCACCGGAGGCTTCGATGACATCTTCGTGAACGGCATCGGCAACATCAACCCTAACGACATCGAGAGCATCACCATCCTGAAGGATGCGGCCGCGGCGGCCATCTACGGTTCCAGGGCAGCGAACGGAGTCATCGTCGTGACCACGAAGAAGGGCGAGGCCGGAAGGATGAGAATCAGCTACAACAACACGTTCACAATGTCGATCAAGCCGCAGAGGACGCTGAACCTGATGAACTCGGCGGAAAAACTGGCATGGGAGGACGAGCTATGGGACGAGTTTTCGGCAAGCAAGTATTCAGAATCACTGACAGACAACACGATAGTCTACCCGGTGGTCGGAATAGTCGGTCAAATCCGGGCCGGCCTCGGGGATTTTGCCAAGTTCAAAGGCGACACCGACGCCCAGAACGAGTACATAGCCTCGCTTATGGGCAACGACACCAACTGGTACAACCTTCTGTTCAGGAACGCGTTCTCGCAGGGCCACCACCTGTCCCTCAGCGGAGGCTCGGAGAAGAACACCTACTATGTCGCCCTCGGAGTCAACGACGAGGACGGTATGCTGATCCACAACAATTACAGAAGGTACAACGTCAACACGAAGATGACCCTCAAGCCCGTGGACTGGGTACGCATCGACATCGGAATGGAGGCGGCGAGGCAGGAATCCAGGATGCCGTACTCAAGCGTGGATCCGTTCCTCTACGCCTACTTCTCCAACCCCTACGAAAAAGCGTACAACGAAGACGGCTCCTACGCCGCGGACAACACCTGGTTCACCCTCGGCTACTACAATGGCCGCGGAGTCGAGCAGGTGATGCCGAAGAACGGATTCAGCCTCCTGCGCGAGCTTGACTCCAACTACAGCTCCACCAGCAACACCAACGGGACGTTCAGGACGCAGGTTGATTTCAAAATCGCCGAACCGCTGCACTTTGTTGGGCTGGCATCATACTCATTCGCAGGCAACTCCACCGACAAAATCGTGGACAAGAACACCTACACGGCATTCCGCGACAGGCTCGGCAGCGACGACCGCTCGCAGACCAACCTCTACGGAAGCATCTCCCAGAACAGGACCAACCGGAACAGCTACGTGGTCAGAGGGCATTTCGCATTCAACAAGACCTTCGGGGAACTTCACACCGTCAACGTGCTGGCGGGAGCGGAGTTGAGAGGGTCGGACGCCAACACCATATTCACAAAGCGCTACAACTACGACCCCAAGACCGGAACCACCTCGATGCCAAGCATCAGCGGGCCGCAGGACGAATGGTTGAGGGAAGTGGAGAAACTGAACGGGGAATATTTCAGCAAGACCCGCTATGCCTCTTTCTACGCTTCGGCCGACTACTACCTCGGAAAGACGATCGTCCTCAACGCCTCGTTCCGTACCGACGGAAGCTCCAATTTCGGAAGCAACCGGCAGTTCAACCCGACCTGGAGCGCGGGAGCGGCATGGCACCTTGGCGAAGAGAATTGGATGAAGAGCCTTCCGGCAGTCTCGCACGCGACCCTGCGCGCCGCCTACGGATTCACTGGCGATGTGAACACCAGCACCTCACATCTGCTTGTGATGCAGTACCTTCAGCAGCAGTACCGCTACTTCGGGGACGAGACCTTCAACCTCGGCACCATCCCGTCAGCCCCGAATCCTGACCTCGGCTGGGAGAAGACCCGGGACGCGAAGGTTGGACTGGACTTCGGACTCTGGAAGGACAGGCTGACGGTGAACACTGAGTACTACTACCGTCTCAGCACGGATGTGGTCACCTCCTCCCCCGTCCAAAGCACGACCGGATTCACCTACGTCTATTTCAACGCCGCCGACATCATGAACAACGGCGTGGAGGTCACGGTGAACGGCAAACTTCTCCAGAAAAAGGACTGGACCGTCAGCGCGGCCGTCAACTTCGCCTACAACTACAACAAGGTTCTGAAATATAACCCGGTCTCCACAAGCGGCATCACGTCAAAGGACCGCTACGTGGAGGGCTACCCGACAGGGGCGATCTTCAGCGGAAAGTATTCAGAGATAGCGTCAGACACCGGCCTCTACCAGTTCAGGCTGCGCCCGGACGCGCAGATAGCGACCGCCACCGATCTCAACAAGCCGGACAACTACCGCTACTACCTCGGCACCACGATCGCCCCTTACACCGGAGGTTTCAACCTCTCCGCATCCTGGAAACAGTTGAAACTGAGCGTCAGCGGAATGTTCTCCCTCGGCTCGAAGACCTACGAGAAGATGCGTTACCCGGCCAGCTACAGCAACACCTCCCACAGCGGAGTAAGCACGGAGACAGTCCAGTCGCAGTTCAGCGACCTCTACGGCAACCACCTAAACGTGGAGAAGGACAGGACGGACCGCTGGACCGCCGACCACACGACCGGCGTGAAATACCCGCGCATCTACGACTACTACGACGCCCGCTACAATTTCTCGTCCTACAACCCGATGGACTCCAGCATCATCGACGCCGTTTACCTGAAGAACAACTCCTACGTCCGCATCAAGTCCGTCATCCTGACGTACTCGCTCCCTTCAGAAGCGGTGAAGAAGCTGAGGATGAGAGGATTGAGCTTCAACATCTCGATGAACAACTTCTTCACGTTCACTGGGTATGACGGAATGGATCCGGAGATCCCGGGAGCGACCTACCCGACCACCAGAAGCGTGTCCGGAGGAATCAATGTCGAATTCTAAACCAATGAATATGAAAGAGATATTAACGAATATATTAACTCCGCTCTGCGCCCTCGCCTTGATGGCGGGCACCTGCGGCTGCCGGAACTATCTCAACGTCCAGCCACAGGGAGAGGTCATCCCCGAGACCGACGAAGAATTCGCCGCGATCATCCACAACCACCTCCGCGACATCGAAGGTGG
>CAVGYS010000165.1:0-3566 GCA_963633505.1 Oscillibacter sp. MSJ-31 | reverse complement strand
ACTGGAAGTGGTACGAGGTGATGTACGGCGAGCGCTATATGGACACTCCTCAGACCAACCCGGAGGGCTTCGCCAAGACTTCCCTTCTGACCAAGGCGGCGGACCTTGGAGGGCGCGTGCTCATCTGCCAGGGAGTGCTGGACGACACGGTGGTCTGGGAGCACTCGCTCAGCTTCGTGCAGGAGTGCATCAAAGCCGAGAAGCGGGTGGATTACTTCCCTTATCCTCTTGAGCCTCACAATATGAGAGGCAGGGCGAGGGTGCATCTCTATGACAAGATTACAGATTATTTCGAGACATATTTATGATGAGAAGATTTCTCGCGGTGTCAGTGCTGGCTCTGTTGGTCGGCGCAGCCTCCTGTCTGGCGCAGACCAAGGCGGAGACCAAGCAGTATGACAAGGCTCTGGCCAAGCCGTCGGTTGCGGCCTATGACAAATTCCTCAAGAAATACCCTTCCTCCGTCTATGCGGACGAGATAAAGGCGCGCAGGGACACCCTGCTGCACGTCAGTCCGTACAGCGAGGAGCAGGCCTCGGCGATTGTTCGCAGCCTCCTCCCGGAGGGGGCTGAGTTCAAGGCCATACCGCTGCGCAGCGGCGGGGTGGACAGGATTTATGCCGTGTGCATAGCCTCCGATACCCTGGCTCTGGACAGGGTGCGGATCTACTCGGCGGAGCGGATTCCGGGCAAGAAGAATAGGCCGGACCTCTGGAAGGCCCTTGGCAGCTACGAGGTTCCTTCCGCCGATGCGGAGGGGATGTCCGGAAGGCACTTTGTGGACAGCAGCTACAGCTTCCGCATCAAGGGCGCGGACTGGTTCGGGTTCAGTTATCTGATGTCGTCCGCCGACGGGTCGCAGCAGGTCTATGTGGAGGCGTGCTACTGCCCTTCGAGCGATGCCTTCGACGCGGTGGCTTTCAGGGGCTCCAATACCCTCAAAGCCGGCTCCGGGGAGCTGTATCGCATCACCGGCCGCATAGAGAAGAATCTCTCCGGAGGAGAGAGTCAGCCGCAGCAGAGATTGATGGTTTCGCGCCTGGAGGGGAATCCTTCCCTGGATGAGGTTCCGGAGAGGGACTATCTGACCGATGCCGCCATCGAGTGGTGGGTGGAGCACAACCCCGGGGCTCTCACTTCGGCTAATAAGCTTAATTTTAATATCCTGCCTTCTGAGTGCTCGCTCGTTGAGGGCTTCGCCGCAGCCAAGGGCAAGGTCAATTCCGGGAAGTACCGCGCCGCGCTGATGGACGTTAGGGGCTACACGGTGGTGGTAGTCTATCAGAAGGAGAGCGCCGACTATGTGCTGGCCTGGGCCGAGCCGGAGTGCCGCGACAAGTACAGGGATCGCCTGCTCAACAGCATCGAGCTTGACGGCAGCACTCTTGTGATGTCGTTCTACAAGGGCAGCAGCTATTTCAAATACAGCCTCAATCTCGCTTCGAAGACCCTGCGGCGCTAGCTCCCTGCGTGCTTTGTGGCCTCACGCCGGTGGGGCCGTGGCTTACCATGTGTTGTGGTGGTTGCGGGCTCGAACTTTTTGCTTCGCTGCGTATATTTATCCCCTCGGGGGGGTAAAATTCAATATAAATCACTAACTTTGCATTTCCCGTATCGGTTTCGATGACGGGGTGTGTACGGAGAGCGGGTTTTCCCGGCTCTGTTTGGTTAATTCATTAAAATTCAGCCTATTAAGGGGATTTTAATGACCCTTTGTGTAAACTTAAAACAGCTTCTTATGGCCGCTTTGGACTATGATGCCGTGGCGTGGTACGTGATGCGCGTGACATATCAGCGGGAACTGCCTGTGCAGGAGAAGCTGAGCGCTTCCGGTATCGAAACTTTCGTGCCGGTGGGTCGTGTGCGTCGCCGCAACGCGGAGGGCGTGTCCATCGGCTGGAAGACGGAGCCTCTGGTACACAACTACATCTTCATCCGCGAATCCCTGCGCACCATCCGGGGCCTCAAGGCTGAAATCCCTCATCTGAGGTATATGATGGGGGCCGGCGAGGACGGGCTCATGTATCCGCAGTCGGTGCCGGACAAGCAGATGCAGGATTTCATAAAGGTTGTCACGACAAGCGGCTCCAAGCTCCTCACCGAGCTTCCCGACCTCAAGAAGGGGGACAGGGTGAGAGTGCTCATCGGGCCTTTCGAGGGGGTTGAGGGAGTGTTCGTGATGATGCCGCGCCGACACGAGAACAGGGTCGTGGTGCAGATTAAGGGTGTGGCGGCGGTGGCCACGACGTCTTTGCTGCGGCGCGACGTGGAGAAGATTTGAAGTTTGGTGGGCGGCAAAAAATTTGCCGGCGGTTGCCTAGAATGTTTTAAATGGTTACTTACCGACGATGGAAGTGATAAAGACAGACATAGAGGGGCTTCTAATCATCGAGCCGAGGGTGTTCGAGGATGCGAGAGGATACTTTTTCGAGAGTTTCTCGCAGAGGGAGTTCGACTCCAAGGTGGGGGAAGTGAGGTTCGTTCAGGACAACGAGTCGCGCTCGTGCTTCGGAGTGATGAGGGGGCTGCATTTCCAACTGCCTCCGTTCACCCAGACCAAGCTGGTGCGCTGCGTGCGGGGGAAGGTTCTTGACGTGGCCGTGGACATACGGCTCGGCAGCCCGACATACGGCCGTCACGTGGCCGTCGAGCTGAGCGAGGACAATCACCGTCAGTTCTTCATCTCAAAAGGCTTCGCCCACGGCTTCGCGGTGCTTTCCGACACGGCCGTGTTCCAGTACAAGTGTGACGAGTTCTACCATCCCGAGGCCGAAGGCGGCATCAGCATCTCCGACAAGTCCCTGGGCATCGACTGGCGCATCCCCGAGACTCAGGCCATCCTGAGCGACAAGGACACCCGCCACCCGCTCCTCAAGGACTTCGACACCCCGTTCCGCTGGAAGGGGTGAGGGTTATCACTAAGAAGCTGTTTGGAAATATTTTTCTGGTAGGGGATTAGAGCGCAATTCAGTTTGTTCCATTTTGGAACGTGCTGTGCTTGCGTTTACCAAAAGAAAAGAGAATCATCGAAAATCCCTGCCGACAGGCCCTCGGGCCTGCCGGGGGTGAGTTATGTGCTTGACCCGCAGGCGCAGCTGAAATCGGCCGCCGACTAAAGCAAATTACAGTTCAAAATATGTCAATATTCAAGGACAAGGTTCTTCTCATAACGGGAGGGACCGGTAGTTTCGGCAACGCCGTACTCAGGCGTTTCCTGTCAACTGACATCAGGGAGATACGCATCTTCTCCCGCGACGAGAAGAAACAGGACGACATGCGCCACGAGTACCAGGCCAGATGGCCGGAGTTCGCAGGGAAGATAAAGTTCTACATAGGGGACGTCAGGAGCCTGGAGAGCTGCCGTGGTGCCATGCCGGGAGTTGACTATATTTTCCACGCCGCCGCGCTTAAGCAGGTGCCGAGCTGTGAATTCTTCCCGATGCAGGCGGTGCAGACCAATGTCATAGGGACGGACAACGTGCTTACCGCCGCCATAGAGAACGATGTGAAGTGTGTCATCTGCCTCTCCACGGACAAGGCCGCGTATCCCATCAACGCCATGGGCA
>CAVGYS010000164.1:0-3566 GCA_963633505.1 Oscillibacter sp. MSJ-31 | reverse complement strand
GCGCTCCCAGAGGTCCTGGTTCTTCTTCCTCTTCCAGCCTTTCGTGACTGTGTTCACCACGTAGGTCGAGTCGCTGAACACCGCCACGTCCGCCCCCTCCCAGCGTATCGCCTCGAGTCCGCGAATCACCGCGAGCAGCTCCATCCGGTTGTTGGTGGTGAGGGCATAGCCTCCGGAAAGCTCCTTCTCGAGGCCTCCGCACTTGAGCACCGCCCCGTAGCCTCCGGGTCCCGGATTCCCGCTCGCCGCCCCGTCCGTATAGAGATATATGGGTAATCTGGTTGTCATTTTAGGCAAATTTAGTTATTTTTGTGCGATAATTGATAAAAATTAGACCTCCAAAGCAAAGCGTATGGACCATAAGCGCTCGATCATCATCACCGGCGGAGCGGGCTTCATCGGAAGTCATGTCGTCCGACTGTTCGTGAACAAGTATCCTGAGTACAGGATAATCAACGTGGACAAGCTGACCTATGCAGGCAATCTTGAGAATCTCCGAGACGTCGAGAAAGCCCCGAACTACCGTTTCGTGCGTGCCGACGTGTGCGATTTCGACGCGATGCTCTCCCTGATGCGGGAGGAGAAGGTGGATGGGGTGATTCACCTCGCGGCGGAGAGCCACGTGGACAGGAGCATCAAGGACCCTTTCACCTTCGCGAAGACCAACGTGCTCGGCACGCTGAGCCTGCTTCAGGCGGCTCGCCTCTATTGGGAGAGCCTGCCGGAGAGGTACGAGGGGAAGCGCTTTTATCACATATCCACGGATGAGGTTTACGGAGCTTTGGAGATGAACCGTCCGGAGGGATGCCCGGGGAGCGGGGAGTGCGGAGGCGGTCCTTTCGGGGACAAGTTCTTCACCGAAGAGACGAAATACAATCCCCACAGCCCGTACAGCGCGAGCAAGGCGTCGAGCGACCACTTCGTGCGCGCCTTCCACGACACCTACGGGATGCCTACCGTCGTGACGAACTGCTCCAACAACTACGGCCCTTACCAGTTCCCGGAGAAGCTCATTCCTCTCTTCATCAACAACATCCGCCACCGCAAGCCGCTTCCTGTGTATGGGAAGGGTCAGAACGTGCGCGACTGGCTGTACGTGGAGGACCACGCGAGGGCCATCGACGTCATCTTCCACAAGGGGAAGGTCGCCGACACCTACAACATCGGGGGCTTCAACGAGTGGAAGAACATCGACATCGTAAGGACCCTCATCAAGGTGACGGACAGGGTGCTTGGCCGTCCGGAGGGGGCCGATGATGACCTGATAACTTACGTCACGGACCGCGCGGGTCACGACCTGCGCTACGCGATAGACTCGAGCAAGCTAAAGCGCGAACTCGGCTGGGAGCCGTCGCTACAGTTCGAGGAAGGGATAGAGAAGACGGTGCGCTGGTACCTTGACAACCAGGAATGGATGGACAGGGTGACGAGCGGAGAATACGAGAAGTATTACGAGCAGATGTACAAAGGCAGATGACCTTCCTCCCGAAACTTATCCTCTCCCTGTCGCTTCTGTGCTGCGCCTGCGGCCCGGCCTGCGGGCAGTTTGCCCCGGAATGTCCGGACAGACCTGGTGCAGACAAGGCTTCGGGCCGCGAGATGGGGCTTAGGATGAGTGAGATGGTTGCGCCGGCGCTGCTTCTTGGTTCCGGCACCCTTCTGCACTGTTTCGCACACGAGAGTTTCGATGGCTATGTCAGAGAGAGATTTCTCGCCTGGAGGGGCGGAGCCTCCGAAACGATCGTTGACAATTATCTCCAATACGTCCCTTTCGTCTTTGGCGTCGGCCTGGGCGTTCTGGGCGTGAAGGCTGAGCACGAGTTGCTCGACAGGGTGCTCTTCTTCGGCCTTTCGGCCGCCGGCATCGTCGTGATAACCCGCACGATGAAGTCTCTGATAAACTCTCCGAGGCCGAACGGACTTGATGGCAATTCCTTCCCTTCCGGGCACACCGGAATAGCCTTCGCCGGCGCGGAGTTCGTCCGTATGGAATACGGCCTGGGCTGGGGACTGGGCGCATACGCTCTCGCCACTGCCGTCGGAGTGCTGCGTATCCGCAATGATGAGCACTGGTTCAGCGACATCCTCGCAGGTGCGGGGACGGGCATCTTGAGTGCGCATATCGGGAAGTGGCTGCTCGAGCCCTCCAGACGGCTTCTCGGAATGGATGCGGCCTTGAGCCCGGCTCTTGTGGACCCGCCGTCCGGCGCAGTTGGTATAAACCTAGCAATAAAGTTCTAACAATCAATAATTTACAATGATTACCCCCCCCCTGCGGCAAAAACATGCTCGATAAATTTAAACATAGATTTCTTGACAAGAGGTTCGTCTTCGCGATGGATCTCGTCATTTCGCTTGTCGTCTCCATCGTGGTCGCCATCATCGCATTCTTCTGCAGGGTCGATGCGGTCGAGTCGAGGGCGTTCAATATTGTCTGGGGGCTTTCGTCGCTGTTCGCCTCCGCTCTGATGTTCTACGTGCTGAAGACGTACACGATAGTGATTCGACATTTCACCTTCAAGGACACCGCCGTTTTCGCTCTCGCGGCTACGGGCAAGGCTCTGATCATGGGGGTGGCCGTGCTTGTGATCGGCTATTTCTCCACTCCGGTGCTGCTGATGCTTCTTGCCGATGCGCTGCTTTCGCTGGTGACGCTCTGTATGGTGCGCCTTCTGATGATTGTGGTCTATGACAGCTACAAGTCCCGCGTGAGGGAGATTCAGAAGCGGATGAGGGTGCTGGTCTATGGCATCAGCGACAAGTCCGTCGCCACGGTCACCCGGCTCCGCGATTCGAGCCACTATAAGGTGATCGGTTTCTTCTCCACTGACCTCAGCCTCAAGGACACCATGTTCTTCGACAAGCAGGTCTATGTCTTCGAGGATGAGAAGGACTTTGAGAACGGCGTGGAATCCCTTTCCCTGGAGGGCATCATCTTCGCGAACGACACGGACGTGCAGCGGGAGCAGGGAGAACTTGTGGGATTGTGCACCAAGTACGGGCTCAAGATGCTGATAGTGCCGACGATAGACGAGCTCGGCTCCAACGGGGAGAGCAAGCTGAACGTGCGGGAAGTGGCCATAGAGGACCTTCTCGGCAGGGAGGAGATAAAAATCTCCCTCGACGCCATCCGCTCGGAGTTCAAGGACAAGGTGGTGATGGTGACGGGGGCCGCCGGCTCGATAGGATCGGAGCTCTGCCGCCAGCTCGCCGGGTTCGGAATCAGGAAACTGGTGCTTTACGACAACGCCGAGACCCCTATGCACAACCTCAGGCTCGAACTCGACAGGACCTTCCCCCAGCTCGAATACGTGCCGGTGATAGGGGACGTCAGGCAGGTTCCGAGACTCGATTTCGCGTTCCGGACGTACCGGCCGCAGATAGTCTTCCACGCCGCGGCCTACAAGCACGTCCCGCTGATGGAGGAGAATCCCTGCGAGGCGGTGCTGGTCAACGTGGTGGGCTCGCGCAACGTGGCGGACAAGTGCGTGGAGTACGGGGTGAAGAAGATGGTGATGATATCCACGGACAAGGCGGTCAACCCGACCAACATCATGGGCTGCACC
>CAVGYS010000163.1:1158-3580 GCA_963633505.1 Oscillibacter sp. MSJ-31 | reverse complement strand
CCGCTGGCGTGAGGTGGGCCTCTCGTTTCAGGTGCAGTTTCTTAAGAAGTTGGCGGACTCCACCGCGGACGGGAAGGCCGGATATCTGTCCGAGTCCCGGACCGTCTATCGCTCTTCAAAGGATCGGGCGGAAGAGTCTGACCCTCCGTTCAATGAAGTGCGGCAGTCGTATCGGCTCCACGCCCCGACGGATCCGGAAAAACTGATACTTGAGGAAATCGCGATAAATCCTTGCGTGACGGTCCCGGAACTTGCCGCATCCGCAGGGCTGAGCCTTCGCAGTTGCGAGCGTCTTGTCGCCGCTCTCAAGTCCTCGGGAATCCTCAAGAGGGTCGGCTCCGCCCGTGGCGGCCACTGGCAGGTGAAGCCTGTCTGACTGTCCCTTACGCTCCGGCATAAAAAGTGAAACATAAAAAGTGAAACGTAATTTCCCGATGTCATTTTGAAATAATCATCAGAATATGGTGAGATGGAGTGTTGACGTTAAAAATCACTATATTTGGCTATGGATTGCAAATACGCTCACAAATCTCACCCCTGGCACGGAATCAGCCTTGGAGACAATGTCCCCGACGAAGTGCGGGCATTCATAGAAATCGTCCCGACGGACACGGTCAAATATGAAGTGGACAAGGAGTCAGGATACCTCTCGCTGGACAGGCCCCAGAAGTTCTCCAACATAGTCCCTTCTCTCTACGGTTTCCTGCCCCGGACGTATTGTGCCCGGAGGATGGCGGAGCTGACCAACGAGGCGCTTGGCAGGCACGACATCGAGGGCGACGGGGATCCGCTGGACATCTGCGTGCTCACGGAAAAGGACGTGACGCACGGCGACATCATCGTCTGGGCGAGGCCGATAGGGGGTCTGCGGCTGCTGGATCACAGCCAGGCGGACGACAAGATAGTGGCGGTGCTGAAGAACGATGCCATATACGGTCATTTCAACGACATAGAGGAGCTGCCGGAAGGTATAACAAGGAGGCTCATACACTATTTCACCACCTATAAGGACATTCAGGGGGAGAAAATCCCGAGGATGCAGTTCATCGGCAAATACGGAGCGGAGACGGCGAAGGAAGTGATCCGCCGCTCGATGGAAGACTATGAGGAGCTGATGGGGCGTCCGGACCTATAAGCTCCCGAACATACGTGTCTTCCGGAACCGGGAAGTTCCGTGCCTTAAATCTTGAAGGCCTCTATCTCCTTGACGAGTCTTTCCGTGATGCCGAGTTTGGTCTGTAGGAGTTCGTCGGAGATGTCCACCTTGTAGAAATGAGGGTTGATGAGTCTCTTCTCGCTTTGAGAAAAATGGGAGAGCCTGTCGTCGTAGTAGGCCTTTTTCTCGAAGATGCTTCTCTGCGGCGCCACCCTCTCTCCCGCTTTTATGACAAGCTGCTGCAGCGGCTGCGCGTTGTATTCGCCTTCGACGAGGGTCTTGTATTTGTACCTGTCGAATTCGTCATATACCGTGATTGTCTTGCCCTCGGAAAGGGTTCTGTCGGTACGGTCGCCACGTAGGCAGGTGACGTCCAGTTTGAAGACTTCCTCGGGGTAGTTCTTGCTGATTCTCCAGGTGATCTGGAATCCGGGATTTATCATCTTGGCGCGGTCTTCGGACATCTTCATGACGGCCTGCCCGTCAAGCTGCACCAGTTTGTAGACGTTGCCAAAGCATGGTGCGTTCTTGCTGGTGGCGATGGCATCTCCCACGCCGTAGCAGTCTATCTGCGCTCCCTGCCTTTCGAGGTCGGAGATGAGGTACTCGTCCAGAGAGTTGGTGGCGAAGATTTTACAGCCCCGCAGTCCGTTCTCGTCCAGCACCTTTCTCACTTCTACCGAGAGGTAGGCGAGGTCTCCGCTGTCCAGTCTTACGCCGTAGCCGTAGGGGTAGCTGTCGTCGATGCCGTTTTCCTTGAAAGCGCGAATGGCGTTGAGAAGCCCGCATTTCAGGGTGTTGTAGGTGTCGATGAGCAGTATGAGGTTCTCTCCCCGGTGGGTGCCGATGTAGGCGTTGAAGGCCTTGTGCTCTCCTTCCACGGTGCAGCCGAATGAGGAGACGAAACTGTGGGCCATGGTGCCGGTGCTGCCGCAGTGGAAGATGTCGCCGGTCAGGATGTTGCTGGTTCCCGCGCAGCCGGCGATGACGGCTGCTTTGGCGCCGTAGACGGCCGCCCAGGGCCCGTGGGCCCTGCGGGAACCGAACTCGCTCACCGGCTTGTTGGTCGCACGGCACACTCTCGACGCTTTGGTCGCGACGGCCATCTGGTGGTTCATTATGCAGAGCATCGGGGTCTCAAGCACCTGCGCTTCTATGAGCGGGGCCTCGACGATGATGACAGGCTGGTTCGGGAAGGCGATCTCTCCCTCGCGCATGGCGTAGAGATTGCCGCTGAAACGCATGGTGCTCAGGTAGTTCCTGAAA
>CAVGYS010000163.1:0-1073 GCA_963633505.1 Oscillibacter sp. MSJ-31 | reverse complement strand
CTCGGCTCCCGGAAGGAACTGCTCGAACCATTCGGGACTTTTCCCGCCCAGCCCACGGATCATCTCAATCACTTCCTCCACGCCGCTGACCACGGCCCAGTTGTTGTTCTCCGGGGCTTTTCTGTAGAAAAGGTTGAACACGGCTATCTTGTCTTCGCTTCCGATATCGTGGAACGACTTTCCCATCGTGTACTGGTACTTGTCCGAGCAGTAGGCTATGTCTGTCAGCATTTGCAAGGGTGATTTATCAGCACGCAAAAATACGCATTATTTCGCGAAATCCGCCGTCTGCCGGAATAATCGGACAACCGTATGATTAATCGCAAGATTGACAATAGAATAGAAAATTTCTACAAGAATCACAACAAGGCATTGCTCCTCACCCCAGACTTCGTCATTGCGTTACCCTAAATGTCAAGATGATTACACCCGCCCGGCATACCATAAGCTGGACCTTCAGGGAATCTCATAAGGACTCAGCAGTTTGTCGGACTTCGGTGTGCCACGCTCTGATGGCTTAGGCCTCTATTCGCCATCGACATCCCGGTCGAAGCGCATCCGGGCGGCTCCGTGTGTCAAGGTTATAGAGGAATCGTGCCAAAGTGCTATAACCTGGCCGAGGTACCCCTGTCCCGGGTGCGTCCGTGGCATGTCCGCCGTCCGGGTTAGAGCATTCTCTGCCAAATTCGCTATAACCTGGCAAGTCGAATCGTGACGGCAGTCACGGAGAATGCGGATTCGTACACTATTCTGCCGTTTGATACATTCATCGGGGACCCTTTTGCGGAAAACCAAAAAATTGGTACATTTGTGTCGTTGCCCAAGCGGGCGACAGACATATTAGAAAGCGTTTGGCTTTATTCCGCCAAAATGAATCTGGACAATTCATTCACATTTGGAATATGGTTGACGCTCGCATTGACTATACTATGGGCTTTATATGCCCGCACTATAGTCGAAAGTGTGGGCATATACAACTTATTCAATGTGAAGGGCAGTCCAGAGCCTATTTTGGGAATAAGACTAAGTTGGCTCGCACTTTCTTGTTGTAAGTAGATAACCTTCACTTTCGG
>CAVGYS010000162.1:1245-3588 GCA_963633505.1 Oscillibacter sp. MSJ-31 | reverse complement strand
CTGTGGTAGCTTAACGGAATCGTCACCTGACGCCATTCTCCGACGGAAGCCGTTTCTTTCGCGCCGCCGTTTATCTGCTGATAGCCGTCGCCGTAGAGGATGAGTTCGCCGTCGGCGATGGTGCTCTTGTCGGTGCGGTAGTCAATGAAGGTGGATGTCTCGGTGGTGTTCACCTGCACCGGGCTGTCCTTTGTGCCGCCGTAAGTCCGGAAATTCCATGTGCCGAGCGCAATCTTGATGTTGCCGCGGTCCTTGTCTCCCTTGCTGAGATTGGCTCCCGACGGAAGATCCGTGATTATGTTCACGTCACCGCCGGAATATTTCACCCATACGCGCACGCCGGTAGGCCTTGACGTCCACGGACGGCCGAAATTGACCTTGCCTCCCTTGGTGCCGACGAGTCCCGCGAACTGTCCCGTGAAGATGTTTCCCGCGGCAAGTTTGCCGACTGCGGACGTGGACTGCGCGCACACGGAGCGCGAGCCGACCTTGGCGTCATCGGAAGGGACGGTGATGATGACCCCCATGTTGGCGGAGCCGTTCACGCCATCGGAGCCCTCGCCGTTTCCGGAACCCCAGAACATCGTGCGGCCTTCCTCGACTCCGCAGTTCGGGTCGTACCATTTGTAGTAATCCTTGCCGGAAATCTTGCTCACATACTCGAAGCTTGCGTTAGGCACGTTGGGGGCGGATTCGGTGGTGAACGCCATGGCGTCCCCCTGGTCGGTCCCGGCAATCACAAGCTTATATTCATATCTGGTCGATGGCTTCAATCCCTTGAGCACGGCATCATACACTCCCTCGGCGCTGCGCACGGCGTCCGCCGCCGTCCAGTCGGACGCTCCGGCCGCACGATAGGCGAACTTGACCGCAGAAGGGTCGCTGAACTCGCCTTCGTCCACATCGGCATGAACCGTGGCGTGCCCGGCCCATATTTCATATATCGAAGATGCGGAAAGACCGGTGGAAACCGGTTCAAAGACAACGGTGTCGTCCACGATTTCCGTCGCGTAGTCAACCAGAAGCTCAAACCCGGCCTCTCCGTCCCTGACGGTGTATTTCACATTCATGGAATAGACTTTCCCGGCTTCAACGGACTCGATTTTTCCGGATTTGGTGAATGCCGAACCGTCCTTGGAGAGCTTTCCGGAGAAAGTCCAGGCAAATTCAGGTTCGTCGAGACCATCGACGATGAAGTAGCCTTCGCCGCCGGACTTTGCCGCGTCATAGACGAGCACGGTTTCGCTGTCGAGACCGATGGTGAAAGTGTAGCCGGGCTCGAAGTTTTCCGCCACGCTCGCGTCAAAGGCAATCCTGGACACGGCGTTGTTCACTCCGGCGACAACCTGCACGGAGGTGTTCGCCCCCGCGGCGACAGTGAAGGACTTTGACCCCTTGTAACTCTTCTGCTCCCAGGATGCGGCGGACGGAGCCTCCTTCGCGGCCTCGCCGGCAATCACGTCGACGCGGTATTCATCGGCGGGAAGGTATATTGTCTCCGGAGCCGTGGAGCAGCTGTATTCGCGCACGAGACCGCTGAAGTCTCCCATGTAAATCTTCACCTTTGCGGTGTTGAGAAGTTCGTCGGAGTCCATGGCGGCCTTTGTCATGGGGATTGAAACCCCGAGAGTGAGCGTGCCCTCCCCCTTTCCGGCGGAAGATGCGGAGCTGATTTCAGTCTTGCTGCATGAAAGCATGAAAACGGCCGCGGAAACGGCGAGCACAGCCACGGAAAGAGCCTTGAATATGTAGTTTTCTGTTTTCATGTCCTCCGCCTCCTATTCGTTTACAATCATCACGACGTCGAACGAGTTGCGGCAGCCCTTGTTGTCAACCACATTCATCTTGAACGTATGCGTGCCCGGGTACATGATTATGGCATCCTGCGCCGCGCTCAGGTCGAACTGAAGTTCAGTCTTCCCGAGCAGTTCCTCTCCGTGAGGGAACGGCACCACCTCGAAGATAAGGTCATGCTCCTCCCTCGGGTTGATGAGGTCGATAGTCCTTGCGTTGGCCGCGTCAAGGGCGGCGAGGAATGTCTCGCTCGTGGAAGTTATGTCAACATAGAACTTCTTCACCCCGTTGGGAATCACGGACTTGAGGTTCAGATGAATGTCCTTTTCCGACGGCTGCGGGATGATGATGTTCTGCAGGTCGGTGAAGTCGGCGTCGCATCCGGCCTCATAGTCGAACGCGAGGGTGATGCCTCCGTCCCCCTTAGGAGCGGACGGGTCGTCGCCGATGATGTTCTCCTTCGCGTCGCTGACATCGTTGGCGAGTTCCTCGTCGTCCACGAGAGGATTTATGACAATGTCGAAGGCGGCGTCACCCTCCTCATTGACC
>CAVGYS010000162.1:817-1215 GCA_963633505.1 Oscillibacter sp. MSJ-31 | reverse complement strand
GCCGCCACTGCCTCGCCTTCACGTCGGTGAAAGTCCTGGTCATCTTCTGACTCTTGCCGTCGATGTTCCCCTTGAAGGTGACGACCATGGTCGTGCCGTCAGTTCCGTTCACCGAGAAATAGCCCGCGCTCTGGTCATAAGTTGCGGAGCCGTCGGCGTAGCTGAGGGCGTATTCCAGCGGATAGCCGGCCGTGACCTCGACAGATGCGGAGCCGTTGCCGCTGACCATGGCAAGGAAGTCGTCGCTGTAGCCAACGGTGACCTTGCATTGAAGCAGGCGGCAGGTGAGGCTGCCTATCGAAGTGGTCTGCCCCGCCGTTATCGAGAACTCGCGGGTCGCGCCATAAACCGGCTGTTCGAAAGCGGCGACGGGGATTCCGGAATCAGAAGAACTCGCC
>CAVGYS010000162.1:0-807 GCA_963633505.1 Oscillibacter sp. MSJ-31 | reverse complement strand
CCTCAAGACGGTAGTCGCCGGCAGGAAGGGAAATCTTGTTGTCCTTCTTCTTCACCGCGGAATAGGTGGTGGAGACGGAAACCTCTCCCGTGGCGCCGTCATAGACGGTGATAGTGTAGTTTCCGCTCGCGGCCACGTCCGCTTTCGTCTCGACCGCGTCGTCACGCGAGATCGCGAACTCGGCGAACGAGAGAGTGCCGACCATGTCCTTTGACTTGACCGCCTCCTTTTTGCAGGACGCGGACGAAAGAAGCGCCGCGGCGGCAATAATCACAAATATCTTTTTCATATCCATTTCTCCTATTCATTAAGTTCCAAATCCCCGCAATCGACGGTTTCAACCGTGTCGTCGAAAGTGACCGTGACATTGAGACCCCCTATGTTGGACGCGTCAAACCTTATCGTATAGCAAGTGTTCGGGTCAATGTGGTTGTAGTCCGCGGAAAATTCTTTCCGTGTTCCGCCCTGACTTGTAAACGAGCCTGAAAGCGAGAACCTATATGATTCGATGAAAGCGGCGCGGGTCTCATCCTTGGAGAAGGCTATTTCGGAGCCGTTGCCGGTCTTGACGGTGAAGGAGCGGTCGGGGAAATAGTTGCTGAAGCTTTCACCGCACTCGATTCTCACGAGCGAATTGCCGAGCTTCGCCGGGACTGAAACGGAGGTTGTCTGCCCGCCGATTATGGCGAAATTCGTCGCGCCGGTGAAATACGGCTTGTCGAAGCCCTCGGCGCCCTCTTCCCCGTAAGTGGCTGTGGCGCTGTAGCTGCCGGCCGTCAGCGCCTTGGAGGCGTCCCATTCTGAAAC
>CAVGYS010000161.1:0-3595 GCA_963633505.1 Oscillibacter sp. MSJ-31 | reverse complement strand
AATCACATCATAGCACAATGGCAAATGTTGTAATAATGCCCAAGCAGGGCCAGTCGGTCGAGAGTTGTATCGTCACCGAATTCAAGAAAAAACCAGGAGACAAGGTCGCTGTAGGCGACGTCCTTTTCAGTTATGAGACTGACAAGGCCTCATTCGACGAGGAATCGAAATTCGAAGGCACCGTGCTCGCGTGCTTCTTCAACGACAATGACGAAATCCCCGTGCTGACCAACGTGATGGTCATCGGCAACCCGGGAGAATCTTTTGCGGAGTTCGCCCCGAACGGAGCTGCTCCGGCGGCAGAGAAGAGCGAAGCTCCGGCGGAGACCTCCTCATCACAGGAGGCTCCGAAAGCTGAAGTTCCGGCCGCTGCCGTAGTGTCAGGAGCTCCGGTGTCCCCGAGAGCGCGCAAGCTCGCCGCAGAGAAAGGCGTTGACACGGCGCAGGTGGCCGGAACAGGCCCTCACGGACGCATCATAGAGAGGGACGTCGTGGCGGCGGAAGGCAGCCCGAAGACCGGTCTTGCCAAGGCGATCGCCGCACAGGGTGGATTCGAAGCTCCGTCTCGCGGAAGCGGACTCGCCGGCATGGTCAAGGGTTCCGACCTCAAGGTTTGGCAGGCCAACCACAGCGAAATCGCAGGCGAGGGCGAGGAGTTCAAGGTGGAGAAGATGTCCAACATGCGCAAGCTCATCGCCAAGTCGATGTACAACTCCCTCCAGAACTCGGCTCAGCTCACCCATATGCTCGGAGCTGACGCACGCAGGATCCAGGCTCTCCGCAAGAAAGCCAAGAAGGCCCTTGAGGAAGGCAGAATCGACGCCAACGTCACCATCAACGACTTCGTTTGCTACGCGGTCATCAAGGCGCTCAAGAAATTCCCGTCAGTCAACTCCCACTGCCTCGGAGACGCGATGCGCATCTTCAACACCGTCAACCTCGGTCTCGCGGTCGATACGGAGCGCGGACTCATGGTGCCGGCAGTCAAGAGAGCCGAGGACTTCAACATCATCGGTCTGAGCAAGGCGCTCAAGAAAGTCGCCGACGACAGCAAGAAGGGCAGCATCAATCCTGACCTGCTCGCAAGCGAAGCCGCCTCGTTCACCGTCTCCAATCTCGGAGGCTTCGGCGTAGAGTGGTTCACCCCTATCATCAACGTGCCTCAGAGCGCCATCCTCGGAGTCGGCACCATCGTACCGCGCCCGAAGGATCTCGGAAGCGGAGTCTATGCCTTCGTCCCTTACATCGGGCTCTCCCTCACCTATGACCACCGCGCCATCGACGGAGGAGAGGCCACGCGCTTCCTCAAGCAGGTGGCCACGGAGATCGAGAACCTCGAAGTTGAATTTTAATTACCATCCAATACCATGTACGATTTAGCGATTATCGGCGGCGGCCCCGGAGGATATGTGGCCGCAGAGAGGGCCGGCGCGGCCGGACTCAAGGTAGTTCTATTCGAGAAGAAATCTCTCGGCGGCGTGTGCCTCAACGAGGGCTGCATCCCTACCAAGACGCTGCTCTACAGCGCGAAAGTATATAACTACGCGGTGAACGGCGACCACTACGGCGTCTATGCCAAGGAGCCGAGCTTCAACTACGGCGAGATCGTATCCCGCAAGGACAAGGTGGTCAAGAAGCTCGTGGCCGGCGTGAAGGCCGCCATGAAGGCCGGCAAGGTCGAGGTCATCGCCGAGCAGGCCATCATCAAGGGTCGCTCCGCCGAGGGCGTGACCGTGACGGCTGCGGACAAGGACTACGTGGCGAAGAACCTCCTGATCTGCTCCGGTTCAGAGGCGGCGGTGCCTCCGTTCCCGGGTCTGAAGGAAGCCGGCGACGTGATCGTCACCAACCGCGAAATCCTCTCCCTCAAGGAGCAGCCGAGGGAGATCGTCGTCATCGGCGGCGGCGTGATCGGAATGGAATTCGCCGCGTTCTTCAGCACGCTCGGCTCCAAGGTGACCGTGGTCGAGATGCTGCCGAAGATTCTCGGCCCTCTCGACGACGAGATCAGCTCCACGCTCCAGAAAATCTACGCCAAGCGCGGCATCGAATTCTGCCTGCGCTGCAAGGTTACCGGCATCGAGGGCAACACCGTGGTCTATGAGGATGCGGAAGGCAAGGTCTGCCGCGTCAGCGGAGACAAGATCCTCGTTTCCGTGGGCCGCAGGGCCAACGTCAGCGGCCTCGGCCTCGAGACGCTGGGCATCGAGATGCTCCTCAACAGAGGCGGAAAGCCTTGCGGGGTCAAGGTGGACAGCCACATGCGCACCAACGTCCCTAACGTCTATGCGGCCGGCGACGTGACCGGATTCTCGATGCTCGCCCACACCGCGAGCCGCGAGGGTGAGGTCGCAGTCAACAATATCCTCGGCAAGGAGGACCACATGCGCTACGACGCCATCCCGGGAGTAGTCTATACCAACCCTGAGGTGGCCGGTGTCGGACTCACCGAAGAGCAGGCCAAGGCATCCGGCAAGGAGTACGAGGTGCTCAAGCTGCCTATGGCATACTCCGGACGCTTCGTGGCGGAGAACGAAGGAGGCGAAGGCCTCTGCAAGATCATCGTAGGCAAGAAGCATCACGAGGTGCTCGGTGTCCACATGCTCGGCAACCCTTGCTCCGAAATCATCCACAGCGCCTGCATCGCCATCGAGATGGAGATGACCGCAGAGCAGCTCAAGGAAGTGGTCTTCCCTCACCCTACCGTGTCCGAGATCATCAAGGAAACGGTTTTCACCGTCAAGTAACCAATTAATATCACCATAAAATGCCAAAGTCACTTTACATCGATCCAAACGAGACTCTCCGTCCGAAGGAGCACAAAATCACGTTCCCGGAGATTCCTGTAATGCAGTACGACAAGACTGTCAAGGAAGAGCTCAATGAAGGCAACTTCAGCAAGGAAGACCTTCTCCGCATATACCACGACATGACCGTGATCCGTGAGTTCGAGACGATGCTCAACCTCGTCAAGACCACCGGAGGATACAACGGCGTGGCCTACAACAACCCGGGCCCCGCCCACCTTTCAGCCGGCCAGGAGGCCGCCGCGGTCGGTATGGCCTACGCCCTCGACACCGACGACTTCATCTTCGGTTCTCACCGCTCACACGGCGAAATCCTCGCCAAGGGACTCCGTTCCATCCAGATTCTTCCGGAAGCTGAGCTCAAGAAGATCATGGAGGAGTTCTGGGGAGGCGCGACCCTCGCAGTGGCCAAGAAAGGCTTCAAGGAGGGCGGCAGCACCAAGGAACTCGGAATCCGTTTCCTCATCTACGGCGCGATAGCTGAAATTTTCGCCCGCACCACCGGTTTCAACAAGGGACTCGGCGGTTCGATGCACACCTTCTTCACTCCGTTCGGCATCTACCCCAACAACGCCATCGTCGGCGGCTCCGGCTCCATCGCAGTCGGCGCGGCCCTCTACAAGAAGGTCAACCGCAAGAAGGGTATCGTCGTGGCCAATCTCGGTGACGGCGCGATGGCCCGCGGACCTGTGCTCGAGGGTATGACGTTCGCTTCCATGGATCAGTTCAACACCCTCTGGGAAGGCGACATGAAGGGCGGCCTGCCGGTACTCTTCAACGTGATGGAC
>CAVGYS010000160.1:0-3641 GCA_963633505.1 Oscillibacter sp. MSJ-31 | reverse complement strand
GTATGATAGCAGGCGTGCATCGCTCCGACAACGCAGGAGAGCGGCTCGCTCAGAGATGCAGGATAGAATCCCTCTCCCTTGTATGGAAGCAGGCATCCCTGCTCCATCACTTCGGAAGGGATCACCACGTAGGTGGCGTCGCCTCCGATGTACTTGTAGGAATAACCCGGCGCGGAGAGCACTCCCACAGGGCCGCCCTCGTAGGTGAGCGCCGGCTGGATGGAGAACTTGTCTCCGGCCTTGAACTCGGCCTGCCATTTCTTGCCCACTTCCACGATCTCGCCGGCGAACTCATGTCCGATTATCGTCGGATTCTGTGCCACGTCGTTAGGGACCCTCTTGTGCTCGGGGCCCTGATGCGCCGCCTTATATGATGACATGCAGATGCTGTCGCTGACCACCTTGGCCAGGATTTCATCTTCCTTGATCTGCGGGAGCTCGAATTCTTCGAGTCTCAGATCATCTTTTCCGTAGAGTCTTACTGCTTTTGTTTTCATTGTGTGGTGTAGATTTATGAATTATCAGTTTTTGACGGGCGCTGCCGGAGTAGGTGGCAGGCTCTTGTAGTTCTTGAGTTCTTCCTTGAGCACTTCAACGGCCTTTTCAAGCTGGGCGTCCTTGCCGAGATAGTCCTCGAACGGATTGATGTCCACCTCTATGTCGGGATCGACTCCGTGGCCCTCGATAATCCACTCTCCGTCAGTCGAGTAGGAGGTGAAGAAAGGAGTGCGCATATCCTGCCCGTCCACGAATTTCCTTGAGCCGGAGATGCCCACGATTCCGCCCCACGAGCGCTTGCCGATGAGTTTGCCGAGCCCCAGCTTGCGGAAGCCGTATGGGAAGAGGTCTCCGTCGGAAGAGGAATATTTGTCTATCAGGCAGACCTTCGGGCCGTAGAAGGCTTCGTTCGGGACAGGGAGGTTGCTTCCGTTGCGGTACATGCTCATCCTGTAAACCTCGCGTTGCAGACGCTCCAGAATCATCGGGGACACGTTGCCGCCTCCGTTCATTCGGTCATCGATTATGAGGGCTTTCTTGTCGAGCTGGGTGTAGAAGAGTTTGGTGAACATGTCAAGCCCTTCCACGCTCATGTCCGGGATGTGGATGTAGCCGATTTCACCCCCGGAGAGGCGATCCACTTTCTCTATGTTGTTCTGAACCCACTCGTAGTATGCGAGGTTGGATTCGTCGCCTACCGGCTTGAGATAGACGGTGCGGGCAGCATCGCCGGAGGCGGAAGAGGCGATTTTGACCTCCACCGTCGAGCCGACTTTGCCGATCAGGGCCTGTCCGATGTCGGTGAGCTCGGAGGCCGGCATGCCGTTGACTTCGACTATGTATTCTCCGACCTTGGCATCAACTCCCGGAGCGCGCAGAGGGCAGCGCAGGCTTTCGTCCCAGTCGGCGCCGCGGAAGATTTTCTCTATGCGGAACGCTCCGGTATTGGAATCCCTCGAGTACTGGGCTCCGAGCAGGCCGGTCTTGATGCGCGGGATTTCCGGGCTTTCGCCGGAAGTGATGTAGGCATGCCCGACGTTGAGCTCCCCGAGCATCTCGCCAATCAGGTAGGTCAGGTCGTCGCGGTGGTTGACATAAGGGAGCATCTGGCCGTATTTGTCGTGGATGTGATTCCAGTCGGCTCCGTGCATGTTCTCGACATAGAAGTTGTCGCGCGTGATGCGCCAGCTCTCGTCGAAGATCTGCTTCCACTCGGCCTTGTGGTCGATCATCATGTCCATCTCGTCCACAGGCACGGTTCCGGACTTCCCGGCAGGGCTGCCGAAAGCGACGACCTTGAAGTCCTTGCCGTCGCGCACGAGGGCCTTCTTGGCGTCCGGAGTGATGACGACGGGGATTTCTTTCGGCCCGTCGGACGTCTGGAGAGTGTTGAGGTCAAGTATCTTCATCCCCCGGCTTCCGCTGGAGAGGGAAGAGTAGTAGAGCTTGTCGTCCTTGCTCAGATAGAGGCGATAGCGGCCGCTCGGCAGAGGGAGGGCGGTGATGCGCTGGCCTATGCCCTCGAGATCCACCTTCATCCCGGCCGCGCTCGTCTCCTTCGGGGCTTTCTTTTTCGCGGCCTTCGTCTCAGGCTTCGGCTCCGCCTTCTCGACTGAAGACTCGTCGGAAGAGAGCATCAGCGGATTCGGCGTGGCGGCGCAGAGAGGGAGGATGAACACGTAGTCGCTTACATTGTATCCTGCATTCCACTCTACGCTCGAGTACTGTGCCTGGAAGTCGCGTGAGGAGGTGAAGAAGAGGTATTTGCCGTCCTTCGAGAACATCGGGGAGGAGGCGTCGTACCAGCGGTCGGTCACCTGATGGCTCTTCCGGGCCTTGACGTCGTAGAGATAGACTGCGCTCACTCTGTTCGGAAGGGAGGTGACGTATGCCGCCCAGCTTCCGTCCGCGGACAGGGTGAAGGAACGGAATCCGCCCAGCTCGCTCACGAGGATGCGGTCCAGTTTGCCGGTGTTGACGTCGAGCTCGTAGATGTCGCGCTTCTCCGTGCCGAAATAGAGTTTGGAGCCGTCCGAGCTCCAGTCAAGAAGGTTCGGGTAGCCGTCCTCGAACGCTGTCATGCACTTGGCCTCGGTCATATTGTCCGCAGGGGCCGTGTATATCTGATATTCCCCGCTGATGTCGGAAACCCAGGCTATCCGGCTTCCGTCCGGACTCCAGTCCACGTCCCTTTCGTGGGACTGCGGCGAGCGGGAGACGTTATAGACGGGGCCCCTCTCTGCCGGGAGGGAGTAAATGTCGCCGCGTGCTATGGCGAGAACCCTCTTGCCGTCGGGCGACAGGCTAACGCTTGTCAGAGAACCGCCCACCTTGCGGTATTCGCTGCGGCTGTAGATGTCATCGTCCGCGAGGCTGATGCTGACTTTCTCGGCCTTGCCGCCTTTGCGGACGTCGTATTTGTAGACGTATCCTCCGTTCTCGAAGACAATCCAGTCCTGGGAGCAGGACGGGAACTTGCAGTCGTACTCGGTGAAATCCGTGACCTTGCGGGTCTGCGCGCTGCGGGTGTCATAGACGAAAAGGTTCATGGTCCGGTCACGGTCGGAGAGATAGTAGATTTCGTCGCCCACCCACATCGGGAAGATGTCCTGGGCGTCGTTGTCCGTAATCTTCCGAAGTTCGGTGGTGCCGACGGTGTTGATCCAGATGTCGTCCGCCTGACCGCCGCGATAGTACTTCCACGTGCGGAATTCGCGGAACATCCTGTTCATCGCGAGCTTGCTTCCGTCCGGAGAGAAAGAGCAGAACCCACCTTCGGAGGTCGGGATGATCTGTGGGACGCCACCCTCGGCATCGACAAGGCAAAGATTGCCTCTCAGACCGCTGAAACAATATTGTTTGCTGCGATAAACAATTTTGTTTCCATCTGGTGTCCAGCCCATTACGATATTATTCGGACCCATCCTCTCGCCGACCTTGTCTCTGTCAACGAGCGCGGAATAGGTGACTCTGCGAGGCTCTCCGCCCGAAATCGGGATGGTGTAAACCTCGGTATTACCGTCGTACTGGCCCGTGAACGCTATTGTCTTGCCGTCCGGGGAAATCTTCGGGAAGCATTCATACCCGACGTCGGAAGTGAGCTTCACGGCCATCCCTCCGTCGATGCCGACCCGGTAGAGATT
>CAVGYS010000159.1:0-3655 GCA_963633505.1 Oscillibacter sp. MSJ-31 | reverse complement strand
GCTTCGACCCCCTCCAGATGCACGATTTCCCCGCCAGGGATTTCCCCATAACCCGCTACGGGGCGCGGCAGGGCAACGTCAAGGCCACCACGGAAGCGTTCCGCAAGGCGATGCAAGCCTGCTCCAAGGCCGGAGGCGGCAGGGTTGTCGTCCCTGAAGGTGAATGGCTTACGGGACCCGTGCATTTCAGCAGCGGATGCCTGCTCTACCTCGACGAAGGCTCAAGACTCGTCTTCGAGGACGACCCGCAGCTTTACCTCCCGGCGGTGAGGACGTCCTGGGAGGGCACGGAGTGCATGAACTACTCCCCTCTCATATATGCCTACGAGTGCGAGAACGTCGGGATTGCCGGCAGCGGGACGATAGCCCCGAAGATGGACTTCTGGCGCACATGGTTCGCAAGGCCTGAGGCCCATATCCAGGCCACGAGGCAGCTCTACGCCATGTGTTCGACCGGGATCCCAGTGGAGCACCGCAGGATGGAGGAGGGAGAGGCCAACATGCGCCCGCACCTCATCCAGTTCAACCGCTGCACCAACGTCCGCCTCGAGAACTTCAGCATACGCGAGAGTCCGTTCTGGACGATTCACCTCTACCTCTGCAAGGACGCGTGGGTTCACGGGCTCGACGTCTATGCCCACGGGCACAACAACGACGGCATAGACGTGGAGATGACCTCCCATGCAGTGATAGAGGACTGCCGCTTCGACCAGGGAGATGATGCCGTAGTGCTCAAGGCCGGGCGCAACCAGGACGCCTGGAGACTCGCCACCCCGACCGAGAAAATAGTCGTGCGCAACTGCGACGTCATCCAGGGACACTGCCTGCTCGGCATAGGAAGCGAGATGTCGGGAGGCGTGAGGGACGTGTACATGCACGACTGCCACTCCGCCGATGCCGTGTTCCGCCTCTTCTATGTCAAGACCAACCACCGCCGCGGAGGCTTCGTGGAGAACGTCATGATGGAGAACGTTTCAGCCACCAGAATGCAGAGAGTGTTCGAAATCGACACTGACGTGATGTACCAGTGGCGCACCATAGTCCCTACGTTCGAGACCGCCGTCACGCGCATACGCAACATCACCCTGCGCGGAGCGAAGTGCGAGCAGGCCGACGCGATATACGAAATCAAGGGCGACAGCCGCAATCCGGTGGAAGGCGTAACGCTGGAGAACATCCACGTCGGCACGGTCACCAAGTTCATCAACAACCTCGTGAACGTACGCGACCTCAGGACCTCCGGCATCAGCTGGGACAATTTCGGGACTCCGGCCCCGAAACCGCTCTACACCGACCCCGTCAACGGCGCTCCGACAGACCCTCTGGTCATCCGGAACCGTGACAACGGCAAATGGTACATGTTCTACACCAGCCGCAGGGCGAACGCCGCGGAAACGAAGGGAGCGGAGTGGGTGCACGGCAGCCCGATAGGCATCGCCGTCTCGGACAACCTCGCCGACTGGAAGTACCTGCGCGACGCCGAGATTGACTACCGCCCGGACGAGAACCCCACCTACTGGGCCCCGGCGATAGTCGATGACGGCAAGGAATACCACATGTACCTGACCTATGTGCCGGGGATATTCAGTGACTGGAACCACCCAAGACACATAATCCACCTCACCAGCGACGACCTCGTGAACTGGAAGTTCCAAAGCGAGCTCAAGCTCATTTCAGACAAGGTGATAGACGCCGACGTGACCCGTCTCCCGGACGGCACGTGGAGGATGTGGTACAACCAGGAACCGGGAGGCAAGCTGATCGCGTCCGCGGACAGCCGGGACCTCTACAACTGGACGGACAACGGACTCGTGGACGGCATCGGCAACTGCGAGGGGCCGAAAGCCTTCTTCTGGAAGGGCTGCTGGTGGCTGATCTGTGATGAATGGAAAGGATTCGCGGTTTACCGCAGCGACGACGCCCTGCACTGGACAAGGCAGCCGGGCAATCTCCTCCAGACTCCGGGCAAGGGAGAGGCGGACAAGACGGCCGGGAACCACTGTGACGTGGTGGTGAAGGACGGCCGCGCCTACATATTCTACTTCTGCCACGCCTCCGAGCAGGAGCGCAAGGACGGGGTCAACCCGCGCCGCACCGTGATCCAGGTGGCGGAACTTCAATGCAGTGACGATGGCAAGACCATCAGCTGCGACAGGGACTCTCAGACATTCATCCGCTGATATGAAACGTTCCATACTCACGACAGCCGCCTTGTCGTTATGCCTTATGAACATGGCACAGGCACAGCCAGGGATACTCCAGGCATATCAGGAATTTCGCAGTCCCGAAGACTCGACCAGAACGAAAGTATGGTGGTTTCATGGAGAAACTCCTACCACGAAGGAAGGCATCACCGCCGATCTTGAAGCCTACAAGCAGGCAGGAGTAGGAGGAGTCGTTTATTATGACCAGGTTCATGGCAGCGGAGAAGGGGCGTTTGACGCTTTCAGCGAGGAATGGTGGGAGATGCTGAAGTTCGCCGCGGCGGAAGCGAAGCGGGTCGGACTCAGTTTTGAGATCAACATATCCAACGGCTATGTCGCCGGAGGCCCCTGGATTACGGAAGAATACGGGATGCAGAGGCTCTGCTCTTCGGAAACGAAAGTGAGTGGAGGAAAGAAATATTCGGGGACTCTTCCCCGCCCCAATGCGAAGGGCTGGTACAGGGATGTGGCGGTGCTTGCATTCCCGATAAGTTACAAAGAATGGGAAGACATCGACATGGGACGGGAATTCAATGTGGAAGCAGAGAAGTTCACCGCCCGTTCCATTACATACACCGCGGCCAAGGCCAGAAAGTCCCGCAACGGAGCGATGCAATACCCTGACGGCCCAGCGGAGGCGTTCTACGGCATGAGTTATGTCAACTCCGCTCCCGCCGGAGTGCTGGAGTATTCTGCCGATGGAATCACTTATCTTCCCCTTTGCGAACTACCGACTCCCGGAGGGGCTTCGGGGCTCGCCGAACGCACGATAGCGTTTCCACCTGTCACTGCCGGACATTTCCGCATAAGCTCCCCGTCCGGGCTCAAGAGCGCCACGCTCTCTTCCCGCGCACGGGTTGACCGCTGGCAGGAGAAAGCCAACTATTTCTCCGAATTTCACGATGCGGGACAGACTCCGGACTATGGTGGGCAGGGCATCATAGACCCGACATCAATCATCGACGTCAGTTCCCTCATGTCCCCTGACGGCAGCATCGAATGGGACGCGCCGGAGGGAGAATGGGTACTTATGAGAATAGCGGCGGAGAGTACCGGAGGCGCCATAAAGCACGGTAGGAAAAATCTTATGGGTCTGGAATGTGACAAGATGTCCACAGAGGCGGCCAAGTTGCATTGGGACTCGTATGCGGGACGCATCATCGACAGCCTGTCAAGCATCGGACTCAGGCCCAAGGGGGTCACGATGGACAGCCACGAAGCCGGACCGCAGAACTGGACTCCCGGGTTCAGACGCATCTTTCTGGAACACAACGGCTACGAGATCGCGCCATATCTTCCAATCATGAGGGGCTGCGTCGTAGGAAGCGCGCAGGATAGCGAACGTTTCCTTTCCGACCTAAGGCGAACCATAGCCGATGCCGTCACAGAAAACTATTACGGAACGCTCGACAGTCTCTGCCGCAAGGCTGGGGTGGAGTTCACGGCCCAGG
>CAVGYS010000158.1:0-3711 GCA_963633505.1 Oscillibacter sp. MSJ-31 | reverse complement strand
GGCTCGCGTCGTTCCGCCCGTCAATAGCCGACTACAAATACTACGTGGATTTCGACAAGGTCTTTGATAGAGTTGAGTCCATAAAGATTCCGTTGCACATCCTCAACTCCCTTATCGGTTCCCGAGATATCGAGACCGAGTTTGAAAACATACTTGAGAAATATCCGGAGACATTAGGCTGCATCCCCATCCTTTTGGCGAAACGCGAGAAGGATATCATGGCTACGGATCAGGAAGGACAGGTTGATTTTCATTTCGATGAATTCAACCGCACGATACCGGAATACACGGAATTTATGCGCAAGACGGGCTTGTTTGATCTGATGCAGAACCATATAGTCAACAACCTCGTGGATTATGTTACCGGAGTTGAAACGGGCCTTGACTCAAACGGCCGCAAGAATCGTGGAGGTCATCTGATGGAAAACCTCGTTGAAAGTTATCTCCAAAAGGCCGGACTTGTGAAAGGGGTGAGCTATTTCAAGGAAACGTACATTCACGAGATTGAACAGAAATGGGGCATTGACCTTTCTTCGATCTCCAATAATGGCAGTGCGGAGAAGCGTTTCGACTTTGTTGTCAAGGGGAAGAACACTATTTACGGCATAGAGACAAACTTTTACACCAGTGGCGGCTCAAAACTTAATGAGACCGCCAGAAGTTACAAGACCATTGCCCTGGAAACTAAAGATTTGGACTATTTCAGTTTCGTCTGGTTTACTGATGGTTTAGGCTGGATAAGTGCGAGGAACAATCTGAAAGAAACTTTCGACGTCCTCGAACATTTGTATTGCATCCGTGATCTGGAGGATGGCGTTGTGGAGAAAGAACTCATATAGAGACGATGATAAGCCCATTCTACAGATCGGAGGACAAGGACTTCACTCTTCTCAAAGGCGATTGTGTCGAGTTATTGAATTCTTTTGATTTCAAGTTCGATATGATTTTCGCTGATCCTCCGTATCACCTTTCGAATGGCGGTATTAGCGTGCAGAGCGGAAGAATGGTCTCCGTCAACAAGGGGGACTGGGATAAATCGAATGGATATGAAGCTGATTATCAGTTTGACAAGTCCTGGATTTCCGCTTGTAGGGAGAAGCTGAGGAGCAACGGTACGATATGGATTAGTGGAACATACCACAATATTTTCTCGGTCGCCAGATGTCTTACAGAACTTGGCTTCAAGATTTTGAACTGTATCACCTGGGAAAAAACGAACCCGCCGCCCAATCTGTCCTGCAAATACTTCACATACTCCGCAGAATACATCCTATGGGCAAGAAAAGAGCAGAAGATCCCTCATTACTTCAATTATGAACTGATGAAGTCCATCAACGGCGGCACGCAAATGCGTGACGTATGGCGTCTTCCTGCAATCGCACCATGGGAGAAGTCTTGCGGCAAACATCCTACCCAGAAGCCTTTATGCGTCCTGTCCCGTATAATTCTGGCATCCACGAAACCCGGTGCCTGGATTCTTGACCCGTTTGCCGGCGGCAGTACCACCGGCATCGCCGCCAACCTTTTGGATAGAAGATTCCTCGGCATCGATAGTTGTGAAAAGTTCTTGGACCTTGGCAAGGCCCGTCGTGAGGAACTGAACGTCATGTCGGTCAGAATGGATTATCTTGACCGTTTACAAAAACAGGCCAAGCTTTTCGAAGACGATGCGGTGCGTGTTCTAAACGAGAGGCCGGAGCATTATGGTCCGGAGTTGCCGTTCTAGAATCAAATACATATAGACCCGCCCGCGGCAGAATCCGCCCGTCTCCGATTACGGATAAACGAAGCGCAGTTCGCCTTCCACAAACCTCTCATACCGAGGGGTCTGTGGTTCTTTTCCATTTTCTGATTGCTGAGGTTTTCTCTCTGAGCCAGGATGCGACCTCCGGCGGGAGGAGGGGCGCGAGAGTGGTGAATACCCGTTCATTGTAATTGTTGAGCCACTCCAGCTCGTCATCGGAGAGCAGGTCGGCTTCTATGGCCGAGGTGTCGAAGTGGCAGAGGGTGAGTGTTTCGAAGCGAAGCCATCTGCCGAATTCGTTGCTTCCGGCATCCGTGCACAGAAGCAGGTTCTCGTGCCTTACCCCGTGCTTCCCTTCCCGGTAGATTCCCGGCTCGTCCGACACTATCATCCCCGCTTCGAGCGGGACGGGGTTGAGGTTCTGCCGGATGTCCTGCGGCCCTTCGTGGACCCCGAGGAAAAAGCCTATTCCGTGCCCCGTTCCGTGCCCGAAATTCCTCTTGCTGCGCCAGAGCGGCTCCCGTGCGAGCGCGTCTATCCTGCATCCGGGAGTCCCCTCCGGGAACACGGCCATGGCGAGGGCGACGTGGCCCTTGAGCACGAGAGTGTAGTCTTCCCTTTTCAGAGGAGAACATTTCCCGAGCGGAACGGTGCGCGTGATGTCAGTTGTGCCGAGCGTGTATTGGCCTCCGGAGTCGCAGAGGTACAGGCCGCAGTCTTTCAGAAGCGGAGCCCCCTCTTTCGGTGTGACGTAGTGGGGAAGCGCCGCTCCGGGGCCATAGGCCGAGATTGTCTCGAAACTGTCACCGCGGTATTCCGGGATGTCGGCACGCAGGCTCCCGAGCTTGACGGCGGCATCGTGCTCGTCCATCTCCAGCCCCGCCTCCACTGATTTCTCCAGCCAATAGAGGAACCTTTCCATCGCCAGACCGTCCTTGACGTGGATTTCTTTCATCGCCTCAATCTCGTATTCGTTCTTGACCGCTTTCCACTTCCCCACCGGGCTCTGCCCGTCCACAAGGGTCGTCCCTCTGGCATTCAGGCTGGAAAAGACGTTGAAGTTGAGGCTTGAACAGTCTATGACAAGGCGTCCGCTGATTTCATCCCCCACGTAGTCGATGTCCGTATAGGGCAGGACCTCAATCCCTTCGGCGGAGAGAATGCTCAGGCTCGCCTGCGTCAGGGGGTCTTCCGCCTCGCCTTTCAGAACGTACCAGAGCACCTTGTCCTCGCTTATGAGCAGGTAGCTTATGACCAAAGGATTGTATTCTATGTCGGAGGCTCTCACATTCAGAGTCCAGGCGATTTCGTCAAGCGAGGAGAGCAGAATCCCCTCACAGCCGTTGTTACGCAGGAAGGTGCGGATTCTCTCGATTTTCGAAGCCCTGACTTCCCCCGTATGCACGGTGAAAATCGGGGTCTGCGGTATCGGGGGTCTATTGTCCCAGAGGCGGCTCAGTATGTCCGGGACGCTTACTACGGAGCCCGACAGGCTCATTGCGAAACACGTGCTTGTGCAGAAACCGTCTACCGCCACGATTCCGTCATCGCCGAACTGGCTGTCGAGCCATTCCGGGATGGGCACCTGTCCGGGAACCCTTGTCTTGTGCAGCTCCACTCCGCTGCCTTCCAGCTGAAGCTTCGCCTGTATGAAATATCGGCTGTCAGTCCAGAGCCCGGCGTGGTCCGCCGTGATGACGACGTCTCCGGCCTCGCCGGTGAAGCCGCACAGCCACTCCACCTGTTTCCACCTCTCGGCAGGATATTCGCTGTTGTGCGGGTCGGAGCCGGTGATCACCACCGCGTCCCATCCCTTGGAGCGCATCATTTCGCGCAGCGCCCCGATTCTGTCGGTATAGATGCTCATTTTTTCGAGATAGTTACAGACAAATATACTATTTTTGTCCTTTATGAGAATCGGAAACATAGATCTTGGAGAGAAACCGCTGTTTCTGGCTCCGATGGAG
>CAVGYS010000157.1:0-3712 GCA_963633505.1 Oscillibacter sp. MSJ-31 | reverse complement strand
ACGGCGTACCTCATACTAACTTTTACATCTCGTTGCCCACCTTGCGGGCCCGCTGCGGCTTGTCGAGGTTGATGCCGTCGCTGACCGCAATCTCAACCAGAACGTTCCAGCCGGCGCAAAGATACACATAAGGCTGCATTTCTCCACCATCGGGAACGATAATCGTCCTCTCGAAAGGCGTGTTTTTGGTGTCGATGGCCACGGTGTGCACTCCGGCAGCTCCGAGCACGGAGAGAAACTTGTCATATTCGCTCTCCATCGGGTTGACAAGGAACACTATGTCACCCTCCTGCATCACCTCTTCAATCCCGTGCACCGCGTACGTCCCTTCGAGGAAATCGCTCTTGCGGCGGGTGATCTCATTGGTCTTGAGGGTGAGCTCCTCGGCCACGCCGTCGTTGTACCCGCTGAAATAAATGGTGTGCGCGCCCTTCGCCCACTCGACGACCTCAGACGGCACCATCTGGGTCAAAGCCGTCTCCAGCTTGACAGGCAGGGAGGCGAGAGCGGACTTCATATCCTTACCGGCAAGGCTCCAGAATATCGATTCGCAGAAGAGCCCCTGCTCCACGACGCTCTTGGTCGCGGCCACGGCCTCCTCCCAGCCGCAGCCCAGCACGTGACCGCGGACGCAGGTCTTCTCTATCGGAGTATCCGGATTGGCGCTCAAGGAGAAGAACTCCCTGTGCCCGTCAGATTTGAGTTTGGTTGCAAGAGCGAGGGCCTCCTTGGTGCGTCCGGAGTTGGAGTCCACCAGGACCGTATAGTGGCTCAGGTCATAAAGGGCGGCTTGACGGGAGCCTTCGAGCTGCACGTCAGCGGAGAGCCCCCATTCCAGAGCCCTTCGGCGGGCGTTTTTGGCTGGCATTATGCGCGAAGAGCCTTCGCCGGAGAACATTATCCGGCCCGTTCTTCGGAGCGAATCGGCCACGAAGTCCGCGCAGGCGGGGTCAAACTTCTCTACAGTGGGCACCGTGCCCATCATCTCCCGGACGAGGTTGAATTCCGAGTACTTTTTCTCTTTTAGGTTCATAGCTATAATGTTATTTGATTTTCAAGCCCGAAAGCTGTTCCTTGGCCTGCGCCGTGACAGTGCGTATCTGCTGCACGAAACCGTTCTCCTCAAGAGGGCCGATGGCGGAGAGCATCTCCTCCTCGTTGCGGTAGGTGGCGCGACGGAACGGATTGAGATAATCCTTGCGGCGGGTCTGATATACCTGCTCGCATATATAGTCGCGGATCCTTTTCTCTTCTTCTATCGCCCTGAGCCACAAGTCCTCCGTGAGAGAATCCGCCCCATAGACAAAGCGAAGCGCCTGCAGGGAGTGGACGAGCTTGTCCTGCGGATAGCGCGCCCAAAGCTCGTCATAGCGGCGGTGTATCGCCTGCCAGTCCGGAAGCGCGCCGGAGCCGACGTCTCTGCGCAGCGCATCGACGTCGGAAGTCTTCATGAGCTGTCCTCCGAGATTGGTCCACCGGGAGGTCCGCTCCCCCGCTGCAAGAGGCGAAAGCGACATAAGGGTCGCTCCAGGATGGTCCCCCGCATAGCGGAGGACGTTCAGCATGGCATAATGAACTACCATGTCCCCATAGGCATGATAGGCCTTGTACGCGTGCCGGATGAGCACCTTGCGGGAACTTTTCTCCATCCCCTCGCCATAGATTTTCAGATTCTCGACAGCGGCAGGGCCTGCGGACAGCAGGGCCCGCCCCCGGGCGCGGAGCGCGGCGGAATCGCACGCCGAGAGATCCTCCTCTCCCGCAGAAAGGAAATATGCCTTTCCCGTCCACTCTTCGAGCAGTGCCCTCGCTTCAAGCGCCTCCTCCATGCTGTCCGGAGCGAAAGTGTCGAACTCTATGTTCTGAACCTTGGTGACGCGTTTGTCACGGGTCTGGTATTTCCAATCGTTACGGGCGAGCGCGTACATGTTGTACAGCCACCAGAAAGCCGGCACCACCTCCAGACGGCCCTCGGCCTCGTTGTTGCTCACCATGCTGAACGGCAACCTGACGTGCATCTCCGCCGGGTAGGCCCCCTTGGCGAGGAGAACATAAGACGCGAATACGGACGAATGCTTGACGGAGGTGCACAGCCCCGGCCAGAAACCGCGTCCTGCCACGACCTCGTTGTCATTGGCCCTGCTGTTGTGGTTGGAGCCCACCGTGGCCCCGGCAGCCATGTTGCTCTGACCCAGCAGGCAGGAAGCTATGAGGAACGAGTTGTTGTGGTGCTGCTCATGCGCCGGGAAAATGAGGTTGTTGAGCACCTCGCAGCACGAAATGGTGCTGTTGTCCCCGAGGATGGAGTCTATCACCCTGGCCCCGTACTTGAGGTTGCAGTTGGTGCCGATCACGAACTTGACGGCGGTGCAACCGTAGAAAATACGGCTCCCGTAGCCCACTATGCCGTTGACCAGTATTACGTTCTCCCCTATCTGGGAAGGCTCCTGCTCGGAGGATCTGATGGTGATGTTCTTCAGTTTGCTGGCTCCCTTGACGTAGCAGCACGGCCCCACCTTGACATCCTTGATGATCTGGGAGGTCTTGATGACACAACCCTCGCCGACGGTGCCGTAATATCCCCTGCGATGGTCCGTCCCAGCCTGGGTAATGGCCCGCAGACGCTCCTGCAACGGCTTGTCATCCACGTATTTGGCCCAGAGGTATGCGTCCGCCGTAATCATCCCCTCAAAAGGATAGACCTCGCGGCACCCGGTCTCGTTCATCACCTGAAGCTTGACCCGGACGTCTTCGCTCTCCCCGTCCTTGACTATGCCGTTCCCGAACTTGGCGTGGTCGGTGGTGCTCATCTCCTGAATATTGAAGAGCATGCAATGGTCACCTATTATATAATGGCTCAGATAGTGCACGTCGTGGATTGCGCAGTCGTCCCCTATGTCGCAGGAGTGGACGGAGGAGTTCGTGATGCCGACGGGAAGCCGCAGGTCGTGGAATTGCAATCCGTTGTCGGAAACCCGCCCTATGCGCACCGTCCCGTAGAATTTGTTGTTCTTGACAAGTTCGGGGAGGAACTCGTCCGTCACCCAGATGGTATCCCAGCTGGACGCGGTGTTGTCATTCTTTACCAGGCGCTCGATTTCATCGCTGGTCAGATGCCGCCAGCGGCCGTCCGTGGCGCCGACCTGATGGTTGCGGACGTAATATTTATCTTCTCCGGGCGGGAGGAAGGACGGATCGATCCAGCCGTTGACAAGTTTCTCCGGAGGGAGCAGCGTAACTTTTTCCATAGATTTCAAAAGTACGAAAAATCAAGGGAAATTCACACCAACGGAAGCAGATACTTTTTCAATTCCGGGAAAGTAGGCAGATGTCCGCCGGGGTAGCTGACGCCGCGCCCGGGATAATGGAGCTCGAACTCGTCACCGCAATGCACCAGTTCGTCCTGGAGGGCGAACATCCCGCGTGTAAGGCCGATCTCCTCCGACCCAAGGGCCTCGAACTGAGTCTTTTCGATGGCCTCGTAGCGCAAGCAGACATCTTCGTCTATCCAGAAGCTCCGCGCCCCGTCGGCGCGCGGAGAAAGGTACTCGTTCTCCCCGATCCTGGAGCGGAGCAGGCGGGAGACGTGGAAGTCCGGGTTCACGAGAATCTTGCGCGAACCCCGCAGTTTCTGCGCCCAGAAACCGCCGAGCGACAATCCGACGACAAGCTCGGGCCGCAGTTCGTCTCGCAGTCCAAGCAGCAGGCGGAG
>CAVGYS010000156.1:3244-3717 GCA_963633505.1 Oscillibacter sp. MSJ-31 | reverse complement strand
GATTCGGGTTGATCCCGAAGGAGATATAGGCCATCTTCGCCACCTGCTCGAGCACGACGGCGTTGTACACCGCCCCGTCGGCATCCTTGCCCCAGGTGAAAGGCCCGTGGTTCTTGACCAGCACTCCCGGCGTATGCACTGGGTTCAGGCCCTTGAAGCGGCGGACGATCACGTTGCCCGTCTCAAGTTCGTACTCGCCCTTGACTTCGGCCTCGCTCATATCCCGGGTGCACGGCACCGCATCGTGGAAATAATCGGCGTGCGTGGTGCCTATGTTCGGGATGTCCAGCCCGGCCTGCGCCCAGGACGTCGCGTAGGTGGAATGGGTATGCACCACTCCCCCTATCTGCGGGAACGCCTTGTAGAGCACGACGTGGGTCGGGGTGTCGGACGAAGGGTTGAGCTCGCCCTCGACCACCTTGCCGTCAAGGTCAACCACCACCATATCGGAGGGTTTCCTGTCATCATAGCTC
>CAVGYS010000156.1:0-3234 GCA_963633505.1 Oscillibacter sp. MSJ-31 | reverse complement strand
GGCGGCCCTCGACGCGCTCACCGGTTTCCAGACTTACGAGCACAATATCGTCGGCGGTCATTTCGTCGTATTCCACACCCGACGGCTTGATGACCACCAGGCCGCTCTCGCGGTCGATGGCGGAGACGTTGCCCCAGGTGAACAGCACCAGACCATGTCTAACAAGGTCAAGATTGGCGCGGCAGACTTTTTCTTTGAGTTCTTCAAGCATATTACCAAAGTATTATATAGAGAGCTGCGACGATCGCGCAGATCAGGGCGGCTCCGATGTTGTAGGTCTTGCCGGTATGGAAGAGCTTCAGGTTCACCGGCAGAGCCTTAGGATCGGCCTTCCTGTCACTGGCGTCGCTGTAGAGCCATATCGCCTGGCCGCCCACGAGGACGCCGAAGAAGATGAACGCCTGGAAGCCGATGTCGTTGAGGTATGCGATGAAGTTGTTCTCCGGGGTGGCGGAATCCGGGAGCAGCGCGCCCCAGACGATGACGATGATTGAAATGGCCACGAAGAAAATTCCGGCAAAGCCCATCCTGCGCGCCCACTTGAGCATGGTCTCGCAGTCCTTGCGCTCCGGCAGCTCGACTGCGATGAACTTCTTGTCAATCAGAGACAGAAGCACGAAGAAAGCGAGCAGGATGATGAAGATGTAGCCGGCACGCAGCTGGAACGGCACTCCGCCGAGGAAAATCTTGAACAGCACCCCGAGAGGAATGGTGATGATGGCGGTCCACACCGCGGCACGGCTGGAGGCGCGCTTCCAGAGCAGACCCAGTCCGAAGACCACGATGATGCCCGGATATATGAAGCCGGAATATTCCTGGATGTACTGGAACGCCTGGTCGAGGCTGCCAAGAAGAGGCTCCACCGCGATGGCCGCAATCACAAGGGCGGCAAGCGAGGTGAGACGGCCTACCCTTACGAGCTTCTTGTCGGAGGCTTCCCTGTTGACGTACTTCTTGTAGATGTCCATCGTGAAGAGGGTGGAAGTACTGTTGAACATCGAGGCCAGAGAAGAAATGATGGCTGCGGCGAGCGCGGCGAAGGTCAGACCCTTGACTCCCGTAGGAGTGAAATTACGGACGAGCCACGGGTAGGCGTCATCGGCCACGTTGATGCTGCCGCTGAGTCCGGCGAGAAGTTCAGGATGTATGGAAATGTAGTAGGCGCAAATTCCGGGGAGGACGACGATGAACGGGATGAGAATCTTGAGGAATCCGGCGAACACCAGACCCTTCTGGGCCTCATCTATGCTCTTGGCCGCGAGCCCTTTCTGAATGATGTACTGGTTGAATCCCCAGTAGCCGAGATTGGTGAGCCATACGCCTCCGACAACGGCCGCGATTCCAGGGACGTTGGCGAACGCGCTCGCCCCGTGGCTCTCCTGGATGACAAGATGCATGTGGCTGTCGTTGAGATGCTCTCCCGTGGTGAGGTCGTTGAAGATGTTGTTGAGTCCGGCAATCGCTCCCGCGCCGTCACCCACGGCCCTGAGGGCGAAGTACGCCGTCACGAGTCCGCCTCCCACGAGGAAGACGACCTGCAGGACGTCGGTCCAGGCCACGGAGGCGAGACCGCCGTAGATGGAATAGACTCCCGCTATGATGAAGAGCAGCAGGACAATCACCATCCTCATTGAGATGGAGAAGTCGCCCACGACGAGCGTCGCTCCCTGAAGGCCGAGAATCTGCTCGATGGCGAGGGCTCCGAGCCAGGCCACGGAAGTCAGATTGACGAACACGTAGAGGAAGAGCCAGAGGATGGAGAAGGCAAGCCCCACCCCGTCGTTGTAACGTTCGCGGAGGAACTGCGGGATGGTGAAAATCTTGCGCTTGAGCATGATCGGAAGGAGGAACTTGCCTATCACCACCAGAGTGACGGCGGCCATGAGTTCGTAGGCCGCGGTGGCTATGCCGTCGGCATAGCTCGTGCCGGACATTCCGATGAACTGCTCCGCCGAGATGTTGGCGGCGATGAGCGAGGCTCCGACCGCCCACCAGGTGAGGCTGTTGCCTGCAAGGAAGTAGTCGCTCGCGCTCTTCTGCTGTCCTTTTTTGTTGCGTCCGAGGAAAAGGCCGAGGGAAATCAGCACCACGAGGTACATCAGGACGATGACAAGATCGACCGTCTTGAAGCCCGAGGATGCTATCTGCTGAAATATGTTCATTGGTTCAGAGTGTGTTATTTGACGTAGAATGAATAGATGCAGCGGCTCGAGTAGGTTTCTCCCGGACGGAGGACTGCCGATGGGAACTGCGGCCTGTTCGGGCTGTCGGGATAGTGCTGTGTCTCAAGGCATATCGCCGCCCTTTTGTCGTATGTCACCCCGCCTTTGCCCGTGATGGAGCCGTTGAGGAAATTGCCCGTATAGACCTGGACTCCAGGCTCATCGGTATATACGTCCATGGCAATGCCCGTCTTCTCGCAATAGAGGGTGGCGGCCACCTTGCTTATGTCTCCGGCGGTGTCAAGCACCCAGTTGTGGTCGTAGCCGCTTCCGTTGCGCAGCTGCTCGTCCGCCGTATCACCGATCCTCTCCCCTATCCTGTGCATCGTGGTGAAATCCATCGGGGTGCCCTTGACCGGGACGTTGTCTCCAAGAGGGATGCTCGCGTTGTCAATCGGGGTGAACTCGGAGGCGTTGATATACAGATAATCCTCCACTATGCTGCGGGAAGGGTCGCCGCTGAGGTTGAAATACGAATGGTTGGTCATGTTGATGACGGTCGGGGCGTCGGTCGTGGCGCTGTAGCTGATGTCAATCTTGTTGTCCTCCGTGAGAGTGAACGTCACGAAGGCCGTCACGTCGCCCGGGAAACCGTTGTCCCCGTCAGGGGAATCGATGCGAAGCTTCACGTGGCTCTCGTCGGCCTCGACCAGCTTGTAGGGCTGATACTGCCATCCTGTCGCTCCGCCGTGAAGGCAGTTCCGGGAATCGTTCCTCGAAAGCTCGAACTCCTTTCCGTCGAGGGTGAACTTCGCCCCGGCGATGCGGTTGGCGTAACGTCCGATGGACGCTCCGAAGTCGCTCTTGTGATTCTCCGGATAATAGTCTTCGACCTTGTCGAAACCGAGCACGACGTCCCGCTTGACGCCGTCCCGGTCAGGCACGAGCACAGAAGTTATTCGACCTCCGAAATTGGTGACCGTGACCTCCATCCCAGCCTTGTTGCGCATCGTATAGAGTGCGTCGGCCTGCTTTTCCGCTCCGGAACACGCGGCCAGGGACAGGGCGCACA
>CAVGYS010000155.1:3304-3722 GCA_963633505.1 Oscillibacter sp. MSJ-31 | reverse complement strand
GCTGTTGTCCTCGCCCTCCACGAACGGTGCGTCCACGCTGACGTGGCGGCCGGACACGCGGAGAGTGTCGTTGATCTTGTCCTTGGGGATGTCGATCATCTCGGCCAGCTCATCGGCCGACGGCTGCCTCTCGTTCTCCTGCTCGAACTTGCCGAGCGCCTTGTTGATCTTGTTGAGTGAACCCACCTGGTTGAGAGGGAGTCTCACGATACGGCTCTGCTCGGCGAGTGCCTGAAGTATGGACTGGCGAATCCACCACACGGCATAGGATATGAACTTGAAGCCTCGCGTCTCATCGAATTTCTCCGCCGCCTTGATGAGGCCCAGATTCCCCTCGTTGATGAGGTCCGGAAGGCTGAGGCCCTGATTCTGATACTGTTTCGCGACGGAAACCACGAATCTCAGGTTGGCCCGAGTA
>CAVGYS010000155.1:0-3294 GCA_963633505.1 Oscillibacter sp. MSJ-31 | reverse complement strand
GCGGATTCTCTGCGCAAGTTCGACCTCCTCTTCCGGTGACACCAGTTCCTCCCTTCCAATCTCCTGGAGATACTTGTCCAGGGAGGCGCTCTCACGATTCGTGATCGATTTTGTAATTTTAAGCTGTCTCATTATACTTGTAAAAAAATATTGTCGCAACCGGACAGCATCCGGTCGCGACAATAAACGTTCTGCCGCTCTCCCGACTACTCGTCCTTTCCGAAGCCGAAGTATCCGGGTCTGCCTGAAGCGGTCACGCCTTCGATGAAGACAGCGCCGTTGCTCTTCTTGGCTATGTCGATGACGTCCTTTGGTTTGCTGACCTTCTTGTCATTGACATAGAGGATGATGAAACCGTCTTCACCTCCGGCCTGGGCAATCTTGCCGCTGCCGGCGGATACAATCTCAACTCCCTTCTTCGCAGCCTTGAGCGTCGCCCCGTAGAAGACAAGCGTACCGTCCGCATTCTGCGCGGCGGCAAGAGCCTCCTCATCCTGGAACACCACCTGGAGCTTCAGAGTCTTTCCTCCGCGGATCAGCTTCACCTCGGCCTTGTCTCCAGGATGGAAGGAATTGACCTTCTCCTGAAGCGCCTGAGGAGTAGCCGTCTCGGTGGAATCTATGGCGACGATCACGTCGTCCGCCTTGATTCCGGCCTTGTCCGCAGACCCTCCTTTCACAACTTCACCTACATATACGCCTTCAAGAGAAGAAAGTTTCATCTTGTCGGCCAATTCTTCATTGAGCGCAGTGATTGAAACTCCGAGTTTCGCACGCTTCACGGAACCGAAGTCGATCAGGTCGGCGACCACCTTGTGCACGATGTTGGAAGGTACGGCGAAAGAATAGCCGGTGTAGGAGCCCGTGGTGGACACGATGGCCGTGTTGATACCTACCAGCTCACCCTGCTTGTTGACGAGGGCTCCGCCGGAGTTGCCCGGATTGACGGCCGCATCTGTCTGGATGAACGACTCGATCTTGAATTCCCCGCCCGTGGACATCGAACGTCCCTTGGCGCTGACGATGCCTGCGGTGATGGTGGAGCGGAGCTGTTCCCCGAGAGGAGAGCCTATCGCGAGAACCCACTCTCCGAGACGGAGCTTGTCCGAATCGGCAAATTGGAGCGTCGGCAGTCCGCCCTGCTCGATCTTGATGAGCGCGACGTCCGTAGCCGGGTCGGCACCTATCAGCTTGGCAGTGTATTTCTTATTGTTGTTGAGCGTGACGGTGATGGAGGTCGCGTTGGCCACCACGTGATTGTTGGTGACGACGTAGCCGTCCTCGCGGATGATCACTCCGGAGCCGCTGCCCTTGCGCTCACGGCTGCCTCCGTTCCCGAAGCCCTCCCCGAAGAAGAAGCGGTAGAACGGATCGATATACTCCTGCTGCGGAACCTTGGAGGTCACCTCGACATAGACGACGGCCTTGACTGAGTTCTCGGCCGCATAAGTGAAATCCGGATAGTCGGAAAGTGACAAATTGACAGTCTTGACAACCTGCCCGTCCGGTGCAGTCACGCTCTGGGGCTGCACGCCCGGGAACGAAGTCTCCTGCGTCTTGACTATGCCCCACGCCGTGAATCCGCTGAGAACAACGGAGGCGAGCACTATTATAAAACCTTTCTTCATATGATGAGTTTAAAATTATTTCCGTCCCCCAAAGGTCAAATTGTATGCCAATTTCAGGAATATTTCCTATTTTTGTGGAAATGAACTGATAAAACAGAGACACTGCAATATGGAATTCATCGTTTCCAGCAACGAGTTGCTGAAAGGGCTTCTGGACGTATCCAAAGCCATCCCCGCCAAGACGGCGCTGCCTATATTAGAGAACTTCCTCCTCGTCTTGAAGGACGGCAGACTGGAGATAACCGCATCCGACCAGGAACTCACCCTGAGGACGTCTCTGGATGTCGACAACTCCGTAAGCGACGGAAGCATGGCGGTTCCCGCGAGGCAGATGACCGAATTGCTCAAGGCGCTCCCGGATCAGCCGGTGACCATCAGGACCACCTCCGAGGGGACTTTCGCCTGCGATTGGGTCAACGGCAACTCTTCGCTGCCATATTTCCCGGCCGAAGACTATCCGGAAATCAAAAGCGTGGAAGGTGACGTCGCGATGGCCTCCTTCCCGTCCAAAGTTCTCGCCGAAGGCATAAGCAGCACGATTTACGCCACCGCCGATGATGAAATCCGCCCTACGATGAACGGAATTTTCTTCGACCTTGACAGCGACAGTTCAACCCTCGTGGCCACCGATTCGCACAAGCTCATCTGCTACACGACGAGGGAAGTCAAGGTGAGCGGCAAATCCTCGTTCATACTTCACAAGAAGCCGGCCGCCGTGCTCAGGTCCGCACTGGACAAGAGCGACACCGACGTCAAAGTGGCCTTCGACTCAAGCAACGTAACCTTCACGTTCGGAGAGACTATGATGGTATGCCGCCTCATCGTGGGCAAGTTCCCGGAATACCGCAGGGTCATCCCGCAGAACAACTCCAACGTCCTCCGCATCGACCGCAACCAGCTGCTCTCCACAGTACGCCGCATCGCGGTCTGCGCCAACAAGGCTTCCAACCACATCAAGTTCGACCTCGGGCAGGGCTCGGTAGAAATCACCGCACAGGACCTCGGATTCGCCCTCGCCGCATACGAGAAGCTCGAGTGCGACTACAACGGAGATCCGATAAGCATCGGTTTCAAATCCTCGTTCCTCATCGAAATCCTCTCCAACATGAGCTGCGAGTCCGTGGTGATGAAGTTCGCGGACGGACGCAGGGCTGCCTTGATCGTCCCTTCCGAAGAGGATGCGGAAAGCGGAAAGATCTGCGCTATACTGATGCCTATAATGGTTTCATAAAAATCCTACGATGCAACTCAATCTTTCAAGGCCCCTGCTGTTTTTCGACATAGAGAGCACCGGCCTCAACATACCGACCGACTCAATCATAGAGTTGAGCTTCGTAAAGGTCTTCCCCGGAGGGGAGGAAAGAATAAAGACTTGGAAAATAAAGCCCTGGGACTACGTAAACAGATGCCAGCGCCCAATCAATCCCGACGCGTCAAAGGTCAACCATATCACGGACGATATGCTGACCGGATGTCCGACATTCTACGAAGTCGCGGACGAGGTGGCCGAGTGGCTGAAAGACAGCGACCTGGCGGGATTCAACTCGTCGAAGTTCGACCTGCCGATGCTCGCCGAAGAGTTCGAGAGGGTCAAACTGGCCGGAAAAGACCTCAAGGTCAATCTTCACGAACCGCTGATGGTGGACGTGCAGAACATCTACCACAT
>CAVGYS010000154.1:0-3741 GCA_963633505.1 Oscillibacter sp. MSJ-31 | reverse complement strand
CTGTAACCGTCTGCGGCGAGGGCGGGGTCAAGATAGTACTCCCCCTCTCCGACATCCTCGTGGGCAGCGGCTACGACGAGTCCGGACAGCTCTACTACCGCTATTATACCAAGCCTTACACGATCGAATACAACCCGGAGCTGAAGTGGCAGCGCAACGAGAACGCCGAGATCGGCCTCGACGCGGAGCTTTTCGGGGTGGGTGTCTCGCTTGTGGGATTCCGCAACGTGACCCGCAATCCGTACAAGTTCTCCAACAGCTATTCCGTGGTCTCTCTCAAGCGGGACAACGTGGATGACAGGACTTTCGTGGCCACCCGGAGGCAGGACAACGGCGCTCCGGTCTATCGCTCCGGAGTCGAGCTGACGGCGGATTTTCCGGAAGTGAAGCCGCTGCGCACCTCACTGCGGCTCGACGCTTCGTACAACTGGTCCCGGACCGATGACGACGGCCTGTACTATTACTACAACACCGGCTGGTCCCACACCTCCATCTCCGGCCGTTCCTACCAGTATGTCGGGGTCTATGCCAACGGCGGCAACTCCAATATGGTCGTGCGCGGCAAGCGAACCCGCTCGCTGGATGCCAATCTGACGGCGATAAGCCATATCCCGGAGGCACGGCTGATAATCACCTGCCGTCTGGAAGTTTCGCTCTTCTCCCGTTCGCAGAACGTCCCGGCGGGGGATGAAGACGTGCTTTATCCTGTCGCCTACCTGGACGTCGAGGACGACGTTCCCGTGCTTCACGAGTTCACGCTGTCTGACAGGACCGACCCCGAGTTCCGCGACCTGCTGCTCAAGCCGTCCAACGACCACGTCTTCGAACTTGACGGTTACGGCACCTATGCTTCGGCCAACCTCAGCGTGACCAAGGAGATGGGCGACAGGCTGAGCCTCTCGTTCTTCGCCAACAACTTCACCAATTCGCGGCCTTACGTGGTGTCCCTCGCCACCGGAGTGGGGGCCATCTTCACGCCGGCTTTCTATTACGGACTGACTTGCAGGATTAAGTTATGAGAAAGTTATTGACAATCATAGTGTTATCTCTTCTTGCGGTGTCCTGCCTCAATCTGGAGGAGTCCAATCCGTACAGCTCCGACCTGCACGAGCTGCGATTGAGTCTCCGCCTTCCGGAGGGCGAGGCCGATGCGGATCTGTCCGGAACCAAGGTCAGCGTGCGCAATGTCAACGACGATTCCTCCTACGAGGCCGTCTGCGATGCCGCCGGAGCTGCCGTCCTGCTTCTGCCTAACGGCCTGTACCGGGTCACGGCCGGTCTGGTGCTGTCCGACGAGAGGTACAACGCCTCGAAGGGAGGGATAGTGCTCAGCGGCACTCCGCTCTCGATGGAGCTTCAGCTTAGGCGCAGCGTTACGGGGGAGATACTCATCAAGGAAATCTATTGCGGCGGCTGCATGAAGCTTCCCGAGGAAGGGACTTATCAGTCTGACAGTTATCTTATTCTGCACAACAACACGGACCATACGGTCTGGCTGGATAGCCTGTGCCTGGGCACGCTCGATCCGTACAATTCCAACTCCGCCACCGTATGGGACGAGGACATAGAATTCAGTCCGGTGATCCAGGCGCTGTGGCAGTTCCCCGGCGATGGGAAGAGCTTCCCTCTGGAAAGCGGGCAGGATGCGGTGGTGGCGATTTTCGGGGCCATCGACCATACGGAGCATTACCCGCTGTCGGTCAATCTCAACCGGGAGGACATATTCACCTGCTACAGCCCGACTTACTTCCCGAACACGACCTACCACCCGGCTCCGGGCGATAGGGTGAGACGCGAGCGCTTCCTCAACGTGGTGATAAAGACCGGGCAGTCCAACGCCTACACCTTTTCGATAAGTTCTCCGGCGGTGGTGATATTCCGCGCGCAGGGGCAGACGATACAGGAGTTCGTCTCCGGGAGCGACAACGTCATCTACAAGCCCGGCAGTTCAGTGGACAGGGTGGTCTGCGTGCCCAACGACTGGGTCATCGACGGGGTGGAGGTGTTCAACGGGCAGTCTTCAGCCAACAAGAAACGGGTGAATGCGGCGATAGACGCTTCGTATGTCACTCTTTCCAACGTGCACGAGGGGAGGACGCTGATGCGCCGGGTCAACGAGAGCAGATCGCAGCAGCTCGGCTATGAGGTGCTGGTTGATACGAACAGTAGTGAAAATGATTTCTATGAACGTGAAACTCAGTCGCTTAAAGATGAATAGAAGGGGGCTTCTTCCTCTCGTCCTTTCGCTCTGTGTCGCGTTCAGCGCCTCGGGGCAGGGGACTCTGCGCTATGAACGACTGCTACGGGGTAATTTCTGGAACGAGGGCAACAACGCCGCGGGCCTGAGGCTCGACAGCCTCCGGAGTTTCTCCAATGCCGAAGCCACGGGGCTCTACCGTGCGGGGGATTTCCGGAGTCCGGACGAGGCCGCATCGGAGTGGCGCGCTGGAGTAGGGGCGAGGACCGTCACGCATCTTGAGAAGTTCTCCATGCGCGGCGCCTTCGCCTTCGAGGACAGGGAGGCGTACGATGCGTGCGGCTCCATGATGCTTGAGAGCGGGCGTTTCCCGGTGGACGTAGTGGAGTTCACGCCGGGCCGCAAGTCATATCAGACATATTCCATGTACGGCGGGATCGCGGTGGACCTTGCTCCCCGCTGGAGGGTCGGAGCGGCGATGGACTTCAGGTCACGCAACGCCGCGAAGCGCAAGGACCTGAGATATACGGACTATGCGCTTGACCTCAAGCTGCGTCCGTCGCTGACATATTCGTCGGGGGACTTTGTCGCGGGAGCATCGCTGATATTCGACAGGAGCACCGAGACGGTCTCCGCGGAGCAGATCGGCTCTGCGAAGAACGCCCCGACCGCGTTTTTCGACGAGGGACTGAGCCTTGGCGATCTGCAGGCCTGGACCGGGAGCGGCACCCGGCTCAGCGAGCCGGGCGTGAGCGGTCTGCCCGTAGTGCAGAACGCTCTTGGGCTTGCAGCGCAGCTGCAGCCGTGCCGCTCCCTGTACGCCGAGGTGGAATTCTCCTATCTTCGCGGCAGGGTCGGGGAGAGACAGACCGTCTGGTACCGCTACGAGGGGCCTCGAGCCGGACTGCGCCTCTCTTTTCGTCATGGCCCTCACGCACTGCGCCTTAATTCCTTATGGACCGGGGTCTCCAACAGGGAGAGCATACTTGACAAGACGGTCGAGGGCGGAATCACCATCACCCGCGAATACGGCAGCAACACCATCCTGCGCCGTAGCTCTCTGGATTCCGGTGTGGAGTACGAATATCTTTCGGATTTGCTGGAACTCCGCGCCGCACTCTCCTCTCTGTGGCAGAGGAGCCTTTCCACCCCGGCGTATCCCTACGTCTACACGCAGGATCTGCGCAAATACTCCGCGTCGGTGGAGTCGCTCCTGCACATCGGAGTGTTCGATCTCGGTGCGCGCCTATCATATCTTCAGGGAAGTGTCTCCGACGGGGAGCGCATTGTCGAAGGCTTCTTGGGAGATGCGTCCGGGAGCGTGTCCGAGCCGTACCGTCTGGAAGAGCGCTACGAGACTCTCTGCGAATTTGCCACCGCACCGCGAGCCTCCGCAGGCCTCTCTTTCAGGTGGAATCTTCCTCGGGGACTCTATGTCGAGGCCTTCGGGGACTGTCTGAAAGCGTTTTCTCTCAAGTATATGTCCGGTTCTCTCCGCTGGGATGCCGGAATCAGGATGGGATATAATTTTTGAGGGCGATAAT
>CAVGYS010000153.1:0-3764 GCA_963633505.1 Oscillibacter sp. MSJ-31 | reverse complement strand
GGGTTGAGCAAGTGACCGTTCTGGCCCGTCAACCTATTGGTTATTAGTTTTAGTGTTATTAATTATGTGGTTAGTATGAGTTGTCGCCGTGACGGTCACAACTCATTTCTTTTTTATGCGTGCCCCGGCTCCGTGCTGGTCCCATGATGGCTTGGATAAACTTAACCCGCCCCTCATTCAGCGCGAAAGCATGGTGAGAGGCGGGCTTTATCATGATTGTCTTAATCCCCCTATCCTATGATATAAGGCAGGAAAATACTGAAAATCAGCACGGCGAGACCGCAGACAAGAACGGAAATCGTCTTCCTGTCGCAGCCCTTCCACTCCTTGAGTATGATACCCCATACGTTGGAGAATATCACGTTGAGGCTCATGAGGATGCACCAGCTGAAGGTGAGGAGTACCGGAGATGAGGCGAGGAAGCCTTTGCCGAGACTCAGACCGAAGAACTGGCTGTACCAGAGAAGACCGGCGAGGGCGCAGAAAATGATGTTGTGCCCCCAGAGCGAACCCTGGCGGTAGTCCGAGAAAGTCTTGTTCTTGCAGTTCTGGGAGAGGCAATATACGGCGTTGGTCAGGAATCCCCCGAAGGTCACGAGCATCGTGGCCGGGAGGGTCTTGAACAACGGTGCGGTCCCCTCGAAGCAGAGGTCTTCACCGAAACTCAGGCCTATGTTGAAACAGGCGCTCATAAGGCCGCAGATCACGGCGATTACGATTCCCTTGCCGAAGTTGAAGTCCTTGACGGCCTTCTTCCTCTCCTCCTCAGGCAGGGAGGATGCCTTCATCGCGCCGGCAACTCCGATGATGGCGATGCCGATGATGGTGACAATCACTCCGATGATGACCGCCATCGTGAGGCTCGCGGCCTTGCCGGTGAGAACCGGGCCGAGGATGGCTCCGAGTCCGGAGCAGAGGCCGAGGCCTATGCTCTGACCCAGGGCGACGCCCAGATAGCGCATTCCCAGACCGAAGGTCAGTCCGCCCACGCCCCAGAGGGCTCCGAAGAGAATCGTGAGACCCGTGGCCTTGGGATTCTCTCCCATAAGAGCGAAGAGATCTCCGAGGCTGTGCCCTTCAGGGATTGCGAGAAGCGCGCCGAGCAGCGGGAAGACGAGCCAGGCGAACACGCCCTGGACAAGCCAGTAGCTCTCCCAGCTCCATTTGTTGATTTTATTAATGGGAACATAGCTGCTGGATTGGCAGAACGCCCCAACAGCTATGATCAATAGTCCCAGAAGAACGGATGCTCCCATCTAAAATTATCTCTTGGAGGTTACGTCCTTTTCGTACTGCTCGATGACAGAGATGACCTCATTGCCGACAGGGACGTTGTTCCTTACGCAGAACTCGTCATATACGGCGTTCCAAGGCATCGTCTTGCCTTCCTCGATGAGCTGGAGAACCTGGAAGGTCTTGCCCTCGAGTTCGCACTTGCTGATCATCTCCTTCGGTTCGAGGAGAGCCTTGATCATGCACTTCTGGGCTGAACGCGCGCCGATGACGTAGGCGCCGATGCGGTTGATCGAGCCGTCGAAGAAGTCAAGTCCGTAGTGTACGCGGTCGAGAGCGTCGGCACGTACGATTTCGGAGAAGAGTTCCTGGGTGTTGTCGTCCATGATGGTGACGTGGTCTGAATCCCAGCGTACAGGACGGCTGACGTGGAGCATGAGCTCCGGCACGAACTGGAGGACGGCGGACACCTTGTCGGCAGGGCTCTCGGTCGGGTGGTAGTGGCCGGTGTCGATGGTGAGGAGCTTGCCGTTCTTGGCTGCGTAGGCGGTGTAGAAGTCGTGTGAGCCTACGGTGAAGCTCTCAAGTCCGATGCCGAACACCTTGCCCTCGATGCAGTCCTTCATGTTCTCATATTTCTGAGCGAAGATCTCGTCGAGAGACTCCTTGAGGAGCTTGCGGTAGAGGTAGTGGTTGACGGAAACGTCCTTGCATCCGTCGTGGATCCATACGTTCATGATACATGGGTCTCCCTGAGCCTTGCCCATGGCCTCCGCAATCTCGCGGCAGCGCTTGGTGTGCTCGATCCAGAAGTCGCGGATGCCCTTGTCCGGGTTGGAGAGGGAGAGGTTGCCGCTCTTGGGGTGAGAGAATGATGTGGAGTTGAAGTCGAGTTTGGTGTCGTTGGCTTTTCCCCAGTCGATCCAGCTCTTGAAGTAGTCAACGGTCACCTCGTCGCGGTCAACGACCTTGCCTTGGAAGTCTCCGTAGATTTCGTGGAGGTTGAGGCGGTGGTTGCCCGGGATGATGCTCTTGGCCTTCAGGACGTCGGCGCGCAGCTCATCGATGTTGCGTGCGGCTCCCGGATAGTTTCCGGTGGACTGGATACCCCCTGAAAGGGCTCCGGCCTGAACCTCGAATCCCTTGACGTCATCTGCCTGCCAGCAGTGGAGGGAGAGGTGGAAGTCCTGCATCTGCGCGAGTACCTTTTCGGTATCGACACCGAGGGCGGCATAGCGCTCCTTGGCGATAGCGTAAGCTTTGTTTACTGATTCTTTCATTTTGTGCTGTATTTTTGATTGTTTACTTGTTTGTCGGATGGTATTCTTTGAGCTCCACGGAGGCGGCTACGATGGCGCGCATCTGAGGGAGAGTTTTCACGAGGCCTTCGGCCTTGATCTGCATCAGGACGTTGCCGAGGGCCGTCCCTTCGGTCGGGCCGCAGATGACAGGCATCTGGAGGGCGTCGGCAGTGAACTGCATGAGGTGCTTGTTGAGCGATCCGCCTCCTATCACGTGCAGGCACTTGATCTTCTCCGGGGACAGGCTCCGAAGGATGTCGATGATGGCCGTGTAGCGGTGTGCAAGGCTCTTGTAGATGCACCTGATGTATTCCGCCGGGGTCTTAGGCACTATCTGGCCGGTGCGCTCGCAGTACTCGTCGATGGCCTTGGTCATCGAGGCCGGGTGGGCGAAGGACGGGTCGTCGGGGTTGATGATGGAGTCGAATTTGGTCGTCTCGCAGAGGGCGGTGAGAGGTCCGATTTCGCTCGGCACGTTCTTGAATTCCGGACGGCACTGCTCGAAGATCCAGAGTCCGCAGATGTTCTTCAGGAAGCGGGTCGTGCCGTCGATGCCGCCTTCGTTGGTGAAGTTCTGGCGGTAGCTCTCGTCATTGATGATAGGCTTGCTCGACTCGATGCCCATCAGCGACCAGGTGCCGCAGCTCAGGTAGGCGTATTCCGAATCCTTGGCCGGTACTGCCGCGACTGCGGAGGCGGTGTCGTGTCCCGCCACGGCGATGACCTTGACGTCCTCTCCGAGTCCGGTGGCGGAGCGGATCTGCTCCGTGAGAGGGCCGATGACGGTGCCCGGCTGGGTGAGCTCACCGAACTGGTCGCGTCTCAGACCGATGCTCATGAGCAGGTCCTTGTCGAGGTCGCCGGTGTTCGGGTTGAGAAGCTGTGAGGTGGAGGCCACGGTGTATTCGCAGATGGCCTTGCCGGTCAGCATGTATGTGAGCGCGTCCGGGATGAAGAGAATCTTGTCGGCGTTTTCCAGGGCCGTGCAGCCGTTGTGGCGCAGGGTGTCGAGCTGGAAGAGCGAGTTGAACTCCATGAACTGGATTCCCGTCCTCTCATAGACTTCCCTCTTGTCGTGCATCTTCATGTAGCGCTCGATGGAACCGTCGGTGTGCGGGTCGCGGTAGCCGTACGGGAGGCTCAGAAGCTGCCCGTCCTTGCCGAAGAAGGCGAAGTCGCAGCCCCAGGTGTCGATGCCTATGGAATCTATCTTTATATTCTCATCGACGG
>CAVGYS010000152.1:1811-3772 GCA_963633505.1 Oscillibacter sp. MSJ-31 | reverse complement strand
CCTCCATGCGGTCTATCTGAGTCCCCCGGTAGAGGCTGTCCTGCCTGGAGCGCTCCGAGATGAGCTCGTACTTCTTCTCCGCCAGGCGGTAGTCCTCTTCGGCCTTGAGATAATCCTCCCTGGCGATGAGCTTGTCCTCGTAGAGGGCTTTCTGCTGTTCGTAGGCCCTGCGGAGACGCTCCACGTTGGTCCCGTATTCCAGTTCGTTCTGGCGCACGTCCAGCTTCTGCTGCTCCATCTGGATCTGCGTGTTGCGCAGGATGTTCTCCTTCTCGGCCAGCTCGGCTTCGGAGTTCAGTATCTGGAGGTCGAGGTTGTCGTTGCTCAGGACGAGGATGGCGTCGCCGGCCTTCACCGGGGAACCTTCCTCAATCAGGATTTTCTCAACCACCCCGCCTTCCTGCGGACTGAGCTGGATGGTCGTCATCGGCTGTACCCGGCCGCTGACGCGGATATAGTCGTTGAACTCGCCACGGAGGGCTGTCGATACGATGATGGAATCCCTGTCCACTCTCAGAGTCTTGGTGTCGGGCCTTGCGATGAGGTACACCACGAACACCGCCAGCAGCGCGCCAAGCCACCACGGGAGGGCTTTCCTTGTGAACGCCGTCCTCCAGCCTTTCTTCTTTTCGATTATCTTGTCCATTTCGTTATTGATTGACGTATTCAATTCCATTATAATACTTCACCACGGCCTGCTTGATGAGATATTTAAAGAGGGAGTTCATCTCATCGGCCTGCGCACGGAGGTAGTTGCCGTTCGCCGTCTGGAACTCCAGCGGGGAAATCAGCCCCTGCTCCATTTTCTTGAGATTGAGCTCGTAGGCCTCCTGCTGCACCTCGGCCTTGCGCTGCGCCTGACTGTAGGCGATCTCGGCTCCGTCGCGGTCCTGGACGGCTCTGCGGACTTCACTCTCCACGTCGCGGCGCTTCTGATCCAGTTCGGCCGAAGCCTTGTCCAGAGCGTGCTGCTTGCGGGCGATTTTGGAGCTCTTGCTCAAGCGGTTCCAGATGGGGATGGAGAGGGAGAGCTGCACGTACTCGCCACGGTTGTTGAGAAGCTGGTCGCGGAACGCCGCCGTCGAGGAGCCCTGATAGGCGTAGTAGGTCGTGTTCCAGCCGGCATACAGCCCCACGGACGGAAGCAGCTGCCACTTGGCCGTGTTCAGCTCGCGCTTGGCGTTGAGTTCCTGCCACGAGGATATCTGCACGCCGGGGTTGTGGTCGAGGGCGAAGGCCACGATGTCTTCAGTCCCCATGGACTCTTCTGCAGAAGGGACGGCAAGCAAAGGCAAGTCCGTCACTACCGCCAGCTCCTCGTCCAGCGGCCAGAACATCAGGTCCGAGAGGATCATCAGCTGGTCCCGGTAGGAGTTGCGCGTGTTCGTGAGGTCATACTCCCTGTCGGCGAGCTCGGCCTCCATCTGAACCACGTCGGCATGGCCCTTCTGTCCCAGCTCCTCCTGCCTTCTGGCCTTCGCGAGCGAAGTCCGGGCGGTATTCAGCTGCTCCTCGCAGATGTCGGCGAGACGCTTGTAATAGACCACGTTGTAGTAGGCTTCCATCACCGCGAGGCAGATGTCCGCCTCGACCTGTTTCTCCTGCGAGGCGGCTATCAGCATCCCGGTCTTGGAAATCTTGTAGTTGTTCACCGCCTGGAAGCCGTCGAAGAGGTCGTATCCGGCACTCACGCTGTAGCCGTTGTGGAAGGAGGTGGTGTTGAAATAGGTATTCGTCTGCGGGTCGATGCTGCGGCCGAAGTTGTAGTAGGCGTAGGTCTGCGCACTGATCTGCGGGGTGAAGAGCGTCAGCGCCGCATCCCTCCGGGAGAGTCTCGCATCGCCCGAGGCCGCCTGCTGAATCCGCATCTTCGTGGAATTGGAGATTGCGTACTCCATGCAGTCCCTCAGGCTCATCTCCTCCTGCGCCGCAGCGGAAAGGCAGAGGGCCGAGAGGCAATA
>CAVGYS010000152.1:0-1801 GCA_963633505.1 Oscillibacter sp. MSJ-31 | reverse complement strand
ATAAAAGGCTATGATTTTCGTTTTTGTCATCATTTCTTTCTTTACAATCCCTCTCTCCAGTATCAGCATCCGTGCCAAAATGCTTAACTCATTGATACTACAAAACTTAATAAAACCATCGGGTGTAAAGAACTGTAAAATTCTTTACACCCGACGTAAAGGGCTTTACAACTTCGGCCTCAGTTACTTCTCGTACGTGGCCTTGTTGTTCTCCGATTCCCAGATTTCGACCTTGTAGCAATTCGGGGTGAGCTCGCACATCCACCTTGCGAGATTCTCGGCAGTGGGAGAGAAGGGCAGGACCTCGTTGAGGTTCTTGTGATCGAGCTTCTCCATTATGTTTCTTTTGATGAGGGTGAAGTCGGTCACCATCCCGTCCTCGTCCAGAGTCTCGGACTTGCAGTGCACGATCACGATCCAATTGTGCCCGTGGAGAGCCTCGCACTTGCTCCCCCTGTCCGTCGTTACGTAATGTGCGGCGGACAGCTCGAACCTTTTGCTTACGTAGTACATGTTATTCCCCGTATGCGGCGGCGAGAGCCTCGCTGATGTCCGCGATTATGTCATCCGGGTCCTCAAGCCCGACCGAGAGCCGCACCAGATCCGGGGCAACTCCGGCCTCCCGCAGCTGCTCGTCGCTCAGCTGCCTGTGGGTATGGGACGCGGGGTGCAGGACGCAGGTGTAGCAGTCCGCGACGTGGGTCTCTATCGTGATGAGCCTGAGCTTGTCCATAAACGACGAAGTGAGCTCCCGAACGTCGCGACCGGGCACCGGTCTGAGGCCGAAGCACATGACTCCGCAACTTCCCTTCGGCATATACTTCTGCTGGAAGCTGTGGTCGGGAGAGGATTCGAGCTCCGGGAAATTCACCCACGCCACGTCCGGATTCGCTTCCAGGAAGCGCGCCACCTTCAGGGCCGAGGCGCTGTGCCGGGGCATCCTTACGTGCAGGGTCTGAAGCCCGAGGCCGAGGTAGAACGCATTCTGCGGAGCCTGGATGGAACCCAGGTCGCGCATGAGAGTAGTGGTGGCCTTGGTGATATAGGCGAGCTTGCCGAACTTCTTGCTGAAAGTCAGGCCGTGGTACGACGCGTCCGGGGTAGTGAGGCCCGGGAACTTGTCGGAGTGTGCGTCCCAGTCGAAATTACCGCTGTCCACGATGGCCCCTCCGACCTGCACCCCGTGACCGTCCATATACTTGGTGGTGGAATGCGTAACGATGTCGGCCCCCCACTCTATCGGCCTACAGTGCACCGGTGTCGGGAAGGTGTTGTCAACGATGAGCGGAACTCCGTGAGAATGTGCCAGACGGGCGAATTTCTCTATGTCCAGAACCCTCACGCCCGGGTTGGAGAGAGTCTCCCCGAATACCAGTTTCGTATTGGGCCTGAACGCCTTGGCTATCTCCTCCTCCGGCGCGTCCTGGTCCACGAACGTCACCTCCACTCCCATCTTGCGGAGAGTGGTGCCGAGCAGATTGAAAGTCCCCCCGTAGATGGCTGCGGTGCTGACGATATGTCCCCCGCTCTCGCAGATATTGAAACAGGCGAAGAAATTGGCCGCCTGCCCGGAAGAGGTCAGCATGGCCGCGACTCCGCCCTCGAGAGCGGCGATTCTCGCGGCCACGTGGTCGTTGGTGGGGTTCTGCAGACGGGTGTAGAAATATCCGCTCTCCTCAAGATCGAAAAGGCGGGCCATCTGGGAACTGTTTTCATACTTGAACGTCGTGCTCTGCACGATTGGCATCTGCCGCGGCTCCCCCTTCCCCGGGTGGTAGCCGGCCTGCACGCAGAGCGTGTC
>CAVGYS010000151.1:0-3777 GCA_963633505.1 Oscillibacter sp. MSJ-31 | reverse complement strand
TCGTGGTCGGATACGGCACGATGAAGAAGACCGACGTCACGGGAGCGATGGTATCCGTTGACTCCGAAGCCCTTACCCAGACCCCGTCGAACAACGTCGTCGAGGCGCTGCAGGGCAAGGCCGCGGGCGTATATATCACCAACAGCAGCCGTCCGGGAGAAGTCGGGAACATCACCATCCGAGGTGTCAACACCATCGGCAGCGACATCAACAGCAAGAACGCTCCGCTCATCGTGATTGACGGAGTCGTCGCCCACAGCGTCGGGCTCGAAATGCTCAACCCTCAGGACATCGAATCCATCGAAATCCTCAAGGACGCTTCCGCCACCGCAGTCTATGGAGCAATGGGAGGCAACGGTGTGGTGCTCGTCTCCACCAACCGGGGCAAGAGCGGCCGCTTCTCGCTCAACTACAGCGGCACGTTCACCGCAGAGAAGATATACGACAAAGTCCCTATGATGGATTCCGGCCAGACGATGGAATGGCGTCGCTGGGCATACTACTATGCCGGTCTCACCGACATCCCGGGAGATCAGCCGAACATCGACGTGGACAGGGCGCTTCTCCCGGTCAAAGGTTTTTCGGAAACGGCCTGGGCCAACATCCTCCAGGGATGGGGACTCACACTTCAGGAATACAATGACGGCAAGCGCTCCACCGTCTGGGATCCGTCCAAGGTGACTACGACCGACTGGACCCAATATACCGACCGCATCGGCATCACCCAGGAGCACTCCATCAGCGCGAGCGGCGGCACGGACAAGATGAAATCATACGTCTCCCTCGGATATCTCGACAACAAGGGAACCACCAGGGGACAGGAGTACAAGAGATACACCTTCCGCACCAGCGTGGACATAACCCCTATCAAGTGGTTCAGTCTCGGAGGAGCGATCAACCTCACTCATTCGGATCAGGAATACGGCGTTGACAGCTCGGGCGGAGCATCGAACTCCCTTCCAAAGTCGCTGCACGCGAGAGCCCTCACGCTCTTCCCTTATGGCGTTCCTTACGACTCCGACGGCAACCGCGTGCTCTACCCTGACGGAAACGACCAGAATCCTACGGTAGTGGACGAGGAAGGCAAAGTCGCCATTTCCAATCTCAGCTATGACGCTGCGGCCAGCTTCTACGCCAGCCTCGACTTCGGCAAGATCTGGGAGCCTCTCAAGGGATTGACGTTCAAGAGCCAGTTCGGCCCTCAGATCAAGTTCCGCCAGGGCTACAAGTACATGTCGGAGGACAGTGCCAACCGCCTCCAGAAAGGTCTCGACCTCGTCACGTCAAACGCCAGGAAGAGATTCTCCTGGACCCTCGACAACATGCTCTACTACAACAGGAGCTTCGACAAGCACTCCATCAACATGACCTTCCTGCAGGAAGCTATGTACAACATGAACACCCAGCTCTACTCCATGCAGGGCTACGGCATAGCCCTAGGAAAAGTGGGAATGGCCATGACCCAGAAATGGTGGGGCCTCAATGGAAGCAGCTACACCCGTGACGGAGAGCCTTCATTCAACTCCCTCGAAGAGAGCCAGCTCGCATCCTATATGGTACGCGGAAGCTATAGCTACGACAACCGCTACCTTCTCACACTCTCCTACCGCTATGACGGAGCCTCCCAGCTCGGCACAGGGCACAAATGGCAGGGATTCCCTTCTGTCGCCCTCGGATGGAGACTCGATCAGGAGAATTTCCTCAAGGACGTCAACTGGATCAGCGAACTCAAGCTCCGCGCAGGATGGGGCAAGACCGGCAATTACTCCGTTGACCTCTACTCCACCAAGGATGACCTCACTTCATCCGTCATCGCGTTCGGCACGGAAGGAACCACCGTTTACTACACTCCGGACTCTTTCGCGAACCAGTCCATCACCTGGGAGACCACCGACCAGTACAATATCGGTGTTGATTTCTCCGTACTCAAGGGCCGCATCTCCGGCGTTCTCGACCTTTATCAGAACTACACCAACGGCCTCATCTTCCCCGTGACCCTGCCTTCGGCTTCCGGCAAGACCAGCACCAACGCCAACGTGGGCAAGACCGAGAACCACGGTTTCGACTTCACGGTCAACACCACCAACGTCTCCAATCGCGACTTCTCATGGAAATCCAGCCTCAATCTTGACTTCAACACGAGCAAGATAATCGAACTCCAGAACGGCAAGGAAGACATGGTGGACGACGAACTGTTCATCGGCCAGCCGATCGGAGTGTACTATGGATACGAAAGTCTCGGAATCTGGAGCGACTCGCCGGAAGACCTCGCCGAAATAGCCAAATTCAACGAGAACGGAATGAACTTCGCGCCGGGCAAGACCAGGATCAAGGACCAGAACGGCGACTATAAGATCGACGCCAACAACGACCGTATCGTCCTCGGCAACTCCCGTCCTAAGTGGAACGTGGGATTCAACAACACTCTCCGCTGGAAGAACCTGCAACTCGACGTCTTCATGTTCGGAAGCATGGGATACTTCCTCCAGACCGGAAACGGACAGACCACCTCCGGACCTTCCCGCGTAATCAACTACTACACCGAGAACAACAAGAACTCCACCTATCAGCGTCCGTTCTGGGCCGTAGAGTCTTCTGACGACACCTACGCCGGCTACCTTATCCAGCAGAAGCACAACGGCTTCCTCAAAGTAAGGCAAATCTCCCTCGGATATTTCGTACCGGAGAAGCTCGTCAAGGCCGCAGGTCTCAAGAGCCTCAAGCTCAGCGCCCAGCTCAAGAACCCGTTCTCCGTATTCGACACGGCGTTCTGGATGGACAGTGACATGGACAGCGTGTTCAGCACCAAGGGACTCGTATTCGGTATCAATGTCGGATTCTAATTTATCAGAAAGCAATGAAACACACGTATAAAGCAATAACTTGCGCCCTCCTCGCCGGATCTCTCGCCTTTACGACCACATCCTGCGGTGACTCCTTTCTGGATGAAGTGAAGAGGGACACGATTTCTTCAGACTACCTTGAGACTCCGGAGGGTCTCGCATCAATGGCGGAGAGCCTCTATCTCCAGCTCCGCACCCTCTTCTACGCAGAAGGCTACTGGCCGTTCACCAATGCCGGAACCGACGAGTTCATGATTGGAGGAGACGGAGCCAGCGAAGCCTACAACACCTACGACTCCAGACTCTCGTCCAAACCGGAGGGCTCAGCCAACACGGTGAAAATGAGCTGGCTCTGGGACGGGATGTACCCGTGGATCGGCCGCGCCAACAATATTCTCAACAACGCGGACCGCGTGATGAGCGGCTCCTCCCTCTACAATGAGACCGTGGGCACCGCCTACTTCATCCGCGCATTCGACTACCTCACCCTCGTAATGCAGTACGGAGAGCTTCCTCTCGTCACCACCGTGACCACGGAGCCGGAGCGCGAGTACGGGCGGGACAGCAAGGAAAGCATCTACGAGCTCATAATAAGCGACCTCGAGAAGGCCTATGAGCTCCTGCCGGCCACTCCTTCCAAGACAGACAAGCTGACCAAATACGCAGCAGCGCACTATCTCGCCAAAGCCCATCTCTGGAGAGCTTCGGAAACCAACTCCGACTGGAACTCCAAATATGTCGACAACGACCTCAAGGAGTGCATCAAATATGCGGACATCGTGCTCGCGGCGCGCCCGCTCACCGCAAGGTATGAGGACCTTTTCGCCAACTTCACCGGATATGACAGCTCCGTCACGGAGACCAACTCCGAAGTCGTGCTCGCCGTATCTCTCACCGAAGACTCGTCGATAAGAGGCACTTACGGAGGAAACAT
>CAVGYS010000150.1:2145-3802 GCA_963633505.1 Oscillibacter sp. MSJ-31 | reverse complement strand
CGCCCAAGGGGCGGTGGCGGCCGCGCTGATGACTGACGGCCTTGAGGGGGTGCATGAATTTAAAGATTTGATATTATGAACAAATTATATCTCAAAGGCTGCGGAACCGCGCTCGTGACTCCGTTCAGAAATGCTGCGGTCGATTATGATGCGTATGCATCGTGTGTGGAGCGGCAGGTTGAGGCAGGAGTAGATTTCCTCGTCCCGCTTGCCACCACGGGCGAGACTCCGACCCTCTCGACCGAGGAGAAACTGCGTCTGCTGGACGTTGTGCGCTCCCGCTCCGGCGGGCGGCCTCTTCTTGTGGGCTGCGGGACCAATTCCCTTCAAGGCACCTTGGACAATATCCGACTGCTTGGCTCTCACGGGGCGGATGCCTATCTTGTCGTGGTTCCGTACTACAACAAACCTACTCAGGAAGGGCAGTACCGCTATTTCAAGGCCGTAAGCGAGGCGGCGGACAAGCCTGTGGTGATATATAACGTACCGGGGCGTACCGGGGCGAATATGAGCGCGGAGACGGCTCTTCGCCTTGCCTTCGACTGCCCGAATATCATTGGTACTAAAGAAGCTTCCGGCAACTATTCGCAGGTGAGCGAAGTCATCCGTCGCGCTCCGGAAGGCTTCTCCGTGCTCAGCGGAGATGATGACATGACCCTTGCTTTCATGGCCACGGGAGGTCAGGGCGTGATAAGCGTGGCTTCAAACGTGGTTCCGTCCAAGGTCAAGGCTCTGACGGATGCGATGCTTGCAGGAGATTTGCAGAGGGCGCGTGAGCTGCACCACCTTCTGAGTCCGCTCTTCCGCGGCTGCTTCATCGAATCCAATCCTATCCCCGTCAAGGCGGCGATGGAGGCTCTCGGTCTGATGAGCTCGGAAGTCCGGCCACCGCTCTCCGAGGCGACGGAAACGACCAAACAGACGATGGCTCAAATACTTGCTGACTTATGGAAGAAATAACGCGTGCGAAGCTTGAGGAAGTACTCGACGCCCTTGAAAAGGGGGAGCTTCGGGTAGCCGAGAAGATTGACGGAGAATGGAAGGTCAACACCTGGGTCAAGGAGGTGATTCTCGCCGGGTTCCGTCTCGGCAGGATGACCGATATGAGTGAAGGGCGGTTCCCGTTCTTCGACAAGGATACCTACCCCGTCAGGAGTTTTGGAATCGGGGACGGGGTGCGCATCGTGCCGGGCGGTACCGGCATCAGGCGCGGGGCCTACCTTGCCCCCGGAACCATAGTGATGCCTCCGGCCTACGTCAATGTCGGGGCGTATGTCGGCGAGGGGACGATGGTGGACAGCCATGCCACAATCGGTTCTTGTGCCCAGATAGGACGAAACATCCACATCTCGGCCGCCACCCAGATAGGAGGCGTTCTTGAACCCGCCGGCGCGATGCCGACCATCATCGAGGACGGAGCTTTCGTGGGCGGCAATTGCGGCATCTATGAGGGGACGATAGTGCAGGAAGGTGCCGTGATAGCCTCCGGGGTCATCATCACTGCCTCGACGGCCCTGTATGATGCGACGACGGGGGAATTCCTGCCGCGCAACTCCGACGGCAGGGTGGTGGTGCCGCGCGGGGCGGTGGTCGTTTCCGGAAGCAGGCCTGTCTCCAAGGGCCCCGGAGCTGGAGCCGGGGTGAGTCTGTATTGCCC
>CAVGYS010000150.1:894-2135 GCA_963633505.1 Oscillibacter sp. MSJ-31 | reverse complement strand
GCCCGGTAATCGTGAAATATCGCGATGAGAAGACGTCCGCTTCCGTCACGCTCGAAGACCTCTTGAGGTAGAAGTCCAATGGAACTGTATAAATATTCGGGAGCCGGCAACGATTTCATCGTGCTGGACGGCAGATGCGCGGACGTGTCGGAGTTTAGATGCCATCGGCGGATATCTGAACTGTGCAGCCGCACGGACGGGTTCAGGGCTGCTGACGGGAGAATCGGCTCTGACGGGCTTATGATTCTCTCAAGCTCCGAAGAGAGTGATTTCAAGATGGAGTTCTACAATCCGGACGGGTCATCTGGAATGATGTGCGGCAACGGAGGCCGTTGTATCGCGGCGTTTGCCGATTATCTGGGGATAAGGCCGCGCGATGGCAAGGCTCTGGTTTTCGAAGCTCCCGACGGGCTGCATACGGCCGAGATTCTCTCGCGGGAGGCCGACAGCTATGTGGTTCGCCTCAAGATGGCGGACGTGACGGAATTCCGCAGGGAGGCCGGAGGCTGGTTTGTCAACACCGGCACCAGGCATCTTGTGCTTTTCGTTCCCGACGTGGAAGCGGTGGATGTGGAGATCGTTGGGCGCGAGTATCGTTGGAACCCGATTTTCGCTCCGGAGGGGGTGAACGTCAACTTCGTCTCCGGCGTGCAGGGCAGCCGCTCCATCCGCGTGCGCACTTTTGAGAAAGGCGTTGAGGCTGAGACTCTTGCCTGCGGCACCGGCATCACGGCTTCCGCGATAGCCTCGTGGCTGCAATATGGCAAAAACGCCCGCACGCAGGTGAAATACGGCGTGCAGGCGCGCAGGGACCCCCTCTCTGTAGAGTTCCTTCCGGACGGCAACAGTTTCCGCGAGGTCTATCTCACCGGCCCGGCTACTTTATGTTCATCTCGACGGACAGGGATTTGAGTGTGATGGTGAGGCTCGCCTTGTCGTTGCCGAACACCATGACAATGTTCGGGTCGAACCCGCTCTTAGGCCTTCCGTTCGTTTCGACATAGTTGAGGACATCTTCAGCAGAGGTGAAGATCTTTCCCGTTGATCCGAAAGAGCTGGTATAAGCCTCTTTGAAAGGACCGAGTTTGAGTGTTTCCGCGTTGGTGGCGTAGGCCTTCCACATGGCAAGCTGTTCGTCTGTCTTCGTGCTTGCAAAATTGAGACTGATGCTTGTGATCAGTGTGGCATCTGCATTAGCGTTTACGTCGCAGTTGAAGGCATATCCGGCGAAGTCGAGGGCG
>CAVGYS010000150.1:0-828 GCA_963633505.1 Oscillibacter sp. MSJ-31 | reverse complement strand
AAATAATTAGTTCCGAACATTGACATCTTGGATCCGATGATGTAATTTGGGATTACGCTTCGGAAACCGGGCTGGCTTTTCGTTTATTTGAACATTCGGGAATAGATGACCTCGCTGCCGTTGTTGACGCTCTTTATGACCACGGTCACACCGCTGAGGTCGAATACGGAGCCATAGTTGGACTGCGCCTCCACCTTGCTTATGCCGGCATCGACGGCGGCCTTGATCCTGTTGTTGCAGTCGGACTCGCGGCCGTTGATCAAGTAGGCATTGGAGCCGACATCGAGTTTTGTGGCCACCTTGGCCACTTCGGCGAGGATGGTGGCCTCTGCACCGCTTGCCCAATAGGAGCCGTACGCGGCGGTTGACGTGTCATCGGACACGCCGATACTGTACACGAAGTCTCCGGTCACCTCAACGTCGCACGCCGTAAACATGTTTGTCGCCATTGCGCAGCAAAGGACGGCTGCGAGCGTCATTAGAATCTTTTTCATAATGTTTGATGTGTTTATTGTTTGTTTTCCAAATATTCACTGATGGAGTTGTCGTACATGTTGCCATATTGCGCGGCGTTATAGACCGTGGCGTGGGAGCCGACGGTGCGACGGGCCAGCGTGTAGTAGAGGTCGCGCATGGAGATGTCGGTGTTCTCGTCGATGGCCTCCTGAAACGCGCGGGTGAAGCCGTTGGAGAGCCATATGCCCATGTCGGGGTCTTTCACGTCGGCCTTTGATGACTCGTTGGCGTTGGCGGCGGAGATGAGGAGCACGCCCGGGATGCCCTCGCAGGCTTCGCCGATGGTGCCGCTGAAACAGGCATCGACGGCGA
>CAVGYS010000149.1:2543-3811 GCA_963633505.1 Oscillibacter sp. MSJ-31 | reverse complement strand
TTTTCGCTTCCTTCGTTGCTGCGGCTCTGGCATTGGGCTCTCTAGGCGCACAGGATCTCGCTCAGATTACGGAATTGTACAACACCGGCGCAGAAGCCCTTTCTTCCGGAGACAAGACAACAGCCCTCAAGGCGTTCGAGCAGGCTTACGAGCAGGCGACCGCCCTCGGGGATGAAGGCAAGGAAGTCGCTGACAACTGCAAGGGAGTTATCCCGGAGCTCTATCTTTCCATCGCCAAAGACCTGGCAAAAGCATCTGACTACGACGGCGCAGTTGCAGGCCTTAAGACCGCGGCAGAGGTGGCACAGAAGTACGCCGATGCAGGCGTGGAGGAGCAGGCCAACTCTCTTATTCCTCAGATAATCATGCAGAAGGGCGGGGCTCTTCTCAATGCGAAGAAATATGCCGAGGCGGCCGCCGCATACAAGGAAGTGGTGGACGCTGACCCGACCAACGGTGTCGCAGCTCTCCGCATGGGCATGGCTCTCAACGCTGCCGGCAATGCCGCAGAAGCGAAGGCCGCCCTCGAGCAGGCAGCAGCAAACGGACAGGAGAAAGCCGCCAACAAGCAGCTTGGAAACATCTACCTCAAGGAATCCGTAACTGCGCTCAAGGCCAAGAACTACGCCGATGCAGTCGCGGCCGCAGAGAAGAGCAACGGCTATGTGGAAAGCGCACAGGCCTACCAGATTGCCGGCCAGGCTTCTCAGATTTCCGGCAAGAACAACGATGCCATCAAATATTTCGAAAAATATCTTGAGCTCGCCCCTAATGCGAAGAATGCGACTCAGATAGCATACATCGTCGGGACTCTCTATCAGGGTGCCAAGAACAACGCCAAGGCTAAAGAGTTCTATGCCAAGGCCGTAAGCGACCCTCAGTATGGCGCCGAGGCCAAGAAAATGCTTGACGCGCTCAAATAGCAATGCGGAGTCTTGAACTCCTCGCCCCGGCCAGGGACAAAGAAATCGGCATCGCGGCCATCGACTGCGGTGCCGATGCCGTATATATCGGCGGTCCGCTCTTCGGAGCGAGAAAAGCCGCCGGCAACAGCATCGACGACATAGCGCAGCTGTGCGATTACGCCCACCGTTTCGGAGCAAGAGTCTTTGTCACCTTCAATACTACGCTCTCCGATGACGAAGTGGAATCCGCACACGACCAGATGCGCCTCTCACAGGAGGCCGGGGCGGATGCGTTCATCATACGGGACAGCCGGATATGCGGATGGACGGATATCACCATCCCTCTTCACGCTTCGACCCAGT
>CAVGYS010000149.1:567-2533 GCA_963633505.1 Oscillibacter sp. MSJ-31 | reverse complement strand
CAGTGCGCTATCAGGGACGAGCACAGGGCAAGGCTCTTCGAAGAGGCAGGGTGTTCTCGGATCATCCTCGAAAGAGAGCTGTCGCTCGAACAAATCCGAAAAATCTGCTCCGCCGTCAAGTGCGAAGTGGAGTTCTTCGTTCACGGGGCTCTCTGCGTATGCTACAGCGGAATCTGCCGTCTGTCCGAGAGAATCGACGGACGAAGCGCGGACAAAGGCGACTGCATCCAGGCATGCCGCTCCCTGTACGACCTCGCCGATGAGAGCGGCAGAGTGCTCGTGCGCAACAAAGCGCTGCTCTCGCTGAAGGACTACAAGCTGAAAGACAGGCTTGAAGAGCTGGCCGAAGCCGGAGTAAGCTCCTTCAAGATTGAAGGCCGGCTGAAGAACGTCTCCTATGTCAAGAACGTCGTCAGAGAATATGACCTCGCCCTCAACGCCATAGTGGAGAAGCACCCGGATCTCTACTGCCGGGCCTCCTTCGGGAAAGTCCGGGGAGGTTTCCGGCCGGACAGCGCCAAAACTTTCAACAGGGGATACACGCAGCTTTTTCTTGACGGCAAAAGAGGGAAGTGGTCTTCCATGGACGCGCCCAAGTCGATGGGAGAAAGGATCGGAACCGTGCAGCGAATCACACGGCGGGGCGACCGCACGATGGACATAGTCATCTCTCCGTCCGTCAAGGGATTGAAACTTACAAATGGGGACGGGTTCGCCTTCGTTTCATGGAGCGGCATCACAGGTTTCAGAGGAGACGTCTGCGAAGGACTTCACATCCGCAGCAAGGACGTCCCGGGCCTAAGGGAGGGCGACGCGCTCTATCGCAACTTCAACTCCGACTTCGAACGGGAGATTGAAAACGCCAAATGCCAGCGGGAGATGGACGTGCTGCTCAATCTCGAAGTCCACGGGAACTACGTGATTGACATTCACGCGCAAACGGAAGACGGGAGAGAGCTTGACTCCCGCTTCAGCGCGGACGTAGAGGCCGCCGACAACAAAGAACGGGCCCTCGCCATGCTCCGGGAGCAACTCTCAAAACACAGCGGGACATATTCTTTTCGCGTCGGGGGAATCTCCGTCAGCGGCCGTTCTGTCCCGCTGCTGAGCGCATCGGTCATAAACTCCATGAGGAGACTGACCGCTTCCGACCTCGACAATCTGCCCGTCAAATCAAGGCCGCTGGAAAATAGGGCCAGAAGCGGAATCCGTCCGGAACCGTCCGCCGCCAAAGAAGGAGAACTGATGCGGAGCCGCTACTGTATCCGTTATGAACTCGGAATGTGCCCCAAATATCAGGGAGCCGCAAAAACGGGCCCGCTTTATCTGCTCAACAACGGGAGGAAGTTCGCCCTCGGCTTCGACTGCGCGGCCTGCGAGATGACCCTCAGCGAAGCTCAAAAGTAAGTTCCGTCTCACCGAATCTGTCGCTTACGAAACGTCCGGAAGAGAGATAGTCGCAGGACAGCTGGCCTCGCCACACTATGTCGTCCTTGTCCCTGTATGGAAGATCCACCGTGAATCCATAGGAGCGGGACTTGTACTTGACCACCGCCTCGCACTTCCAGGACTTGGTCTCGCCGCCGTCATCTTCCATTATGGAAAAGGCGAGCTTCTCCATCTGCGAAGTGAAGTCGGTGAGCAGCACGGCATTGAGAGGAATTGAGTAGCCCACCTGACTGCGCTTCACCACAAGCAGGAAGTCCGTCACCGAAGGCGTGTAGAGCTTGAGCTCCTCGTCCGTGGTGGCCCTGAAACCGTCCACCGCACCGCACTTGATAAAGAATTCGGAAGCCCCGCCGAACCAGGAGTCGAAGTTCTTGAGCGCCTTGAATGAGCGAAGCAGCAGAACCTTTCGATCGCTCCCCCGGACCTCTCCGGACAATGACGCGCAGGCTGCGGAAGAGGATTCAAAAAGCTCCAGAGGAGTGAAGGCAGAGTCGGAATTGCGGTTGAGCACCCACAC
>CAVGYS010000149.1:0-557 GCA_963633505.1 Oscillibacter sp. MSJ-31 | reverse complement strand
CACCCACACAGGCCGCTCCCGAGCCGTTTCTTCGGTGACAATAATCTTCCCGGCCACCTCCAGGCGGTCTCCGCTCTTGCGCAGCTCGTAACCATAATTGCTCTCAGCCCCAAGGCCGGGATCGAACGTGATTATCGGGAAACTCTCCCCGTCCCACGACTCCGAATAGGGCCAATAAATCTGGATATCCGATGCCGACAGGTTGTCAAGATATTCCTGGATGTCAGCTTCGTCGGATCTGGTGAGGGCCTGTGAATAGAAGTAATCGGACAGCAGGTCGCGCAGAGGCCGTCCATAGCTCGGGGCTTTCGTCCCGCGCAGGGCGTCTCCGACTCCGGAGCCAGGGCTTGAAAGAAGGTCGGACATCATATACTCCTCGTCATATCCGTTGCCGGAAGAGGAGCTGACGGCATTGTACACCTCCTCAAGGTTCTCTCTGTCCATTGGGAGCTCGGAGATTATCCTTGCCATTTCGGAAAGTGTCAGTTCCCCCTGAATGGAAGGGATCGTAGTGTCTTGGGCTCCCCTGTCGCAGGAAGCGGTGGCCAGCATGAGAG
>CAVGYS010000148.1:2318-3833 GCA_963633505.1 Oscillibacter sp. MSJ-31 | reverse complement strand
GTAGAGAACAGGGTGCGGATATGGTCTATACCGAATTCATCCCCTCCGACGGACTTATCCGGGATGCATCCAAGGCGCTCTCGAAGATGCGCACTTTCGAGCAGGAGGCTCCGGTGGGGATACAGATATACGGGCATATCCCCGAATCGATGGTGGAGGCGGCCAAGATGGCCGATCGGGCGGTGGAACTCGTGGGTGGCCACGGGGCCGACGTGATTGACATCAACTTCGGCTGTCCGGTGACCAAGATAGCCGGACGCGGCGCCGGATCCGGGATGATGCGATACCCCGACAAGATGGTCGCAATCACCAAGGCCGTGGTGGATGCCGTGGACAAGCCTGTCACCGTCAAGACCCGCCTGGGCTGGGACGAGGGCTCGAAGATAATAGTCGAACTTGCCGAGCGCCTGCAGGATGTGGGCATCAGCGCGCTGACCGTGCATGGCCGCACGCGCTGCCAGATGTACAAGGGCGCGGCGGACTGGACTCTCATCGGAGAAATCAAGAACAACCCGAGGATGCACATACCGATCATCGGCAACGGTGACATCACTGACGGAGCATCGGCTGCGGCAGCTTTCGACAGATACGGGGTGGACGGGATAATGATAGGCCGTGCCACGTTCGGCCACCCGTGGATATTTAGGGAGATAAAATATTTTCTCGAACACGGCGAGAAGATGCCGGAACCGTCCGTGCGGGAGAAGGTGGAACTGGCGAAGCGCCATCTGTCTCTGTCTCTGGAACATAAGGGAGAGCCGAGGGGTATCTACGAGATGCGCAGGCACCTGTCCTGCTATTTCAAGGGACTTCCGGATTTCAAGGAGACGAGAATGAAGATGGTGACCACTCTCGACGGGGACGAACTCTTTTCGATTTTGGATTATATTTGCGAGCGATATGACGATTGACAGGATTCTGCTTTTTCCGTACTACCTGAGCCTCAAGCTCCGGGACGGCTTCTACAAAAAACGCGCGGACGGCTTGTTCACTCCGGAGGTGCCTTCCGTCTGCGTCGGAAACGTCACGGCCGGCGGAACGGGAAAGACTCCGCACGTGGAGATGATTCTGCGGATGCTTCTCGAAAGCGCCGAGTGGAAAGACAGGCACGTCGCCATGCTGTCCCGTGGCTATATGCGTGAGAGCAAGGGCTTCCAGCAGGTCGTGAGCGATGGCGGCGCGGCGCTTTTCGGCGATGAACCGCTACAGATAAAAAAGAAATTCCCGGAGGTCACCGTAGCCGTGGACAAAAACAGGGTGGAGGGCTGCACTCTCTTGTGCGACCCGTCCAGACTTGGCGCCAGACGCTATTCAAAGTGTTGGAACAAGGAGTTCCCGGCCGCGGAATACATAGTGCTGGATGATGCCTTCCAGTATCGAAAGCTCCGCCCGGCCCTCAACGTGGTGCTGGTGGATTGGAACCGGCCTGTCTCCCGTGACAGGCTCCTTCCCTTTGGCCGTCTGCGCGACCTCAAGGAGAGGATTTACGATGCAGACGTGCTGATTGCGACCAAG
>CAVGYS010000148.1:0-2308 GCA_963633505.1 Oscillibacter sp. MSJ-31 | reverse complement strand
GCGACCAAGTGTCCCCCGGACCTTGACGACAACGACAAGGCGTCATTCGCGGCCTCGCAGGGCTTAGGATCCTATGATCCCGCCTCGTGCAGCGCCGTCTGTCCGGACGGCAGAGTGCTGACGCTGCTTTTCTCCTGCATCAGCTACGCTCAGATTTACGGCGCCTTCCCGGAGACCGACGCCCGCTACGTATATGCCAGGAAAGCCATTATGGTCAGCGGCATAGCCAAGGATACGCCGCTGCGCAACTACTTGAGCGACTTTTACAAGATAGCGAAGAGATTCAGCTTCCCGGATCATCACAAGTACGGCTGGTCCGACATCAACGCCATAAAGTCCGCTGTCCTGAAGAATCCTACCGCCGCCGTCATAACCACGGAGAAGGATATGCAGAGACTTCTTGATTTCAGCGGAATGCCATTGGAGATCAAGCAGCGGCTGTTTGTCGCCCCGATAGAAGCAAAATTCCTCTCCGAGAGGGAGAGGAATCTATTTCGTGAAATAATCGTCAGCCTCAGGGCTAGACGGTCATGACGTCTTTTTCCTTGGCGGAGACGAGCTCTTCCACCGCTTTCACCTTCTTGTCGGTGATTTTCTGAATTTCGGTCTCGGCCTCTTTCTGGGTGTCTTCAGGGAGCCCATCATTCTTCTGGGCTTTCTTCAGCAGCTCCATGCCGTCCCGGCGCGCATTGCGCACCACGATTTTGGCGTTTTCGCCTGCGCCCTTGGCTTTCTTGATGAGCTCTTTGCGGCGGTCTTCCGTCAATGCCGGCACGGCGCAGCGGATTACTTCGCCGTTGTTCTGTGGCGTGAACCCGAGGTTGGCGTCGATGATCGCCTTCTCTATTTTCGGAATCAATTTCTTCTCCCAAGGCTGGATGGCCAGAGTCCTGGCATCCGGAGCGGAAACTGAGGCGACCTGCGGCACAGGGGTCGGAGTGCCGTAATAATCGACCATGACATTGTTGAATATCAAGGTGTTGGCTTTGCCTACCCTGTATGTCTTGAGGTCTTCCTCAAGGAAGCGCACGGCCTCGTCCATCTTGGATTCGGTCTGCTTGATGATTTCGATAGCTTTATCTGTCAACATTTTCTGATGTGTTTATGCGTGTACCGTGGTGCCGATTTTCTCGCCGTTGAGAACTCTGGCCAGATTGCCGCTCTCCTCTATATTGAATACTATTATAGGAACAGGGCCCTGTTCGCAGAGGGCGAACGCCGTGGCATCCATCACCTTCAGGTGGTCCGAAAGAGCTTTCGTGAACGTGAGTTCCTCATACTTGACGGCGTCTGGCTGTTTCTCGGGGTCGGCCGTATAGACTCCGTCCACGCGGGTGCCCTTGAGCAGTGCGTCCGCTCCGATTTCAAGAGCGCGGAGCGCGGCGCCGGAGTCAGTGGTGAAGAATGGATTCCCGGTGCCTCCCGAGATGAGTGCCACGCCGCCTCTTTCAAGCAGCTTCACGACATCTTCTCTCCTATAATAATGGGCGATTGGGGTCATCGGAGTGGCTGTGAAAACTTCCGCCTCGAGACCTTCGGAACGAAGCGCACAGGCGAGTCCCAGGGAATTGATGACCGTGGCGAGCATCCCCATGCGGTCTCCCGTGATTCTGTCGAATCCCGAACCCAGACCCTGCAAGCCGCGGAAGATGTTGCCGCCGCCGTTGACTATGGCTATCTGGTGTCCGGCCTTCGCCGCCTCGGCTATCTCCTTCGCGTATCTTACCAGGCTTTCCGAATCAATACCCTTGCCTGACGGGCCTCCGAGGCTTTCGCCGCTAAGTTTCAGCAATACTCTCATATATGAACGTTTGAATAACAAATGTATTTGAAAATTATGAAACTTGCAAGATTAGAACTATATTTGCGAACCCGTAAAACGATTAATTATTGTAACAATGTTCATATTTAGTTCTTCAATCGGCAAGAAATTCATTCAGGCGGTGAGCGGAGCTTTCCTTATTCTGTTCCTGCTCCTGCACGGCACCATCAACTTCTTCTCCGTAATTGACTCGTTCACCGGCAAGTTCGGTGTCGCAGCGGCGGATGAGAGCCTCTTCAGCGCGGGCGACGGTCTCTTCAAGCTCGGCTGCGACTTCATGTCCACCCCCGTGATTTCCATCATGGTCCCGATTCTGGCTCTCGGCTTCCTCGTGCACATCGTTTACGGTTGCTGGCTTACCGCCAAGAACATCTCCGCCCGCGGAGGGTACAAGCGTTATGAGGTCGCTTCAAAGGCTGCCGCCGACTCGTGGTCCGCACGCAACATGTTCGTGCTCGGCATCGTGATTCTCGGCATCCTTTTCTT
>CAVGYS010000147.1:0-3880 GCA_963633505.1 Oscillibacter sp. MSJ-31 | reverse complement strand
GCTACGAGCCTCTGCGCAAAGGTGACCGCAGGGTCGTGGAAATCCTCCTCCTGGTGGCGCTCGTGCTTCTCGTCTCGGCGGTGTTCAACTACATCAATCTGACTGCGGCCCAGACCGGCAAGAGGGCCAAGGAGATGGCTACGCGAAGGCTGCTCGGGGAATCTTCCGGACACGTGGTGTGGAGGTATCTGATGGAGTCGTTCGTCTTCACGACGTTCTGTTTCGCCATAGGTCTCCTGCTCTCCGTGGGGCTGAAAGGGTGGTTCGAGAAACTGCTCGACAGCGATATCGTATTGGTCGCGGATGCGTCCGGCGTTGCGATATGTCTGCTTCTGCTCGCCGCTCTTACGCTTCTCTCGGGGCTGCTGCCCGCCGCCCTGGTGTCGCGCTTCAAGCCGGTGGACGTCGTTAAGGGCAACTTCCGCCTGCGCAGCAAGATGATTTTCAGCAAGGTGTTCATCGTGTGCCAGAACGTGATAAGTACGGTGCTGATAGCCGTGTCGCTGACGATGCTCCTGCAGATGAACCATATGGTGAATCTGCCGACGGGCTATGAAACGAAGGATATTCTGAATATCAGCGTCTGGACGCTCGGCGGCGGAAATTCTGCAGCGCATCAGGCTCTTGTCGATCGCATAAGCAGGCTGCCTCAGGTGCAGGCGGTCGGACGCTATACCTCCGCACCGTTCGCCTGCGGATCGAACGGCGTGCATATCGAGAACGAGAAGATGTCGTGGATAAGACTGGTCCAGGTGGACAGCGTTGCATTCAAGATGTTGGGATTCAAGGTCCAGGAGCAATATGGCGATGCGGCCTACGGAAGCTGCTGGTTTACGGAGGAGACGGCCTCACGCTACGGCGTATCCGAGAGCAAGCCTTATGCCGGCGACGGGGAGGCCTACAAATGCCACGGAATCATCTCCGATTTCAGAGCCGGCACTGCCCTGGACGAGCCTATGGAGGACAGCCACTGCGCGGTGATGCTCCGTGACTGCTCCAATATATGCTTCGGACTTCTGATCAAGACCGTCGGAGATCACGCCGAGGCTATTGCCGCTGTGCGTGACGTCTGGATTAAAGTGGCGCGGGAGTACATCGGAGTGCCGTCGGAACCCGAAAGGCTCACTTATGTCGATGACTATATGGCCGATTCGCTCGCGGGCAAGCGCAACAATATGACGCTCGTGATCTGCTTTATGCTGATTGCAATCCTGATATCGGCGCTCGGGCTCTTCGCGATGGCGGTTTACTACACCGACCAGCAGTCCGGCGAAATAGCCGTGCGCAAGATTTTCGGTTCCGGAGTGGACGAGGCTGCGATGCGGCTTTCGAGGTCGTTCGTGATTATGACCTTGGTTGCGGTGGTCATCGCGCTTCCGATCAGCATCTGGGCCATGCAATGGTATCTGGATGACTTCTATTCCCGCATCGACTTCCCTTGGTGGGCGCTTGTGGCGGCTGCATTGCTGACCTGCCTGATTTCGTTCATCTCGATTGTCGCGCAGACTCTCAAGACGGCCCGCGCCAATCCTGTCGACGTCCTCCGGCAGCAGGGATAGTTTTTTTGTCTATAGGTAAAATGAAACATAAAAGTGACATACTGCTGAAAGTGCTGTCCCTCGGAGTGGGGCTGGCAGTTGGTGTGGTGCTGATTTCCAAGGTGTTCTTCGAACTCAGCTACGACAGTTTCTACAAGGATATCGACCGCGTGTACAGTATCCGGACGTGGTATTCCCGGAACGGGGACGATAAGGATTACAGTCAGGTGAGCGGGGGAGTGGCCGTGGGCTTTATGCAGGAAGTGCCGGGAGTGGAAGTGGGGACGCGTACCACCTACGTCTTCAGCGGGGACAGCTATCTGGACGAGGACGGCAACAAGCTCAGCGGGACTCTGGTCTGCGCGGACAGTTGCTTCTTCCGGGTGTTCGACCGGCCGATTCTCTGCGGAAACCCCGTCAAGGCTCTCAGTGAATGGGGCTGCGTGATGGTGAGCCGGAGCTTTGCCCGGAAGCTTCTGCGCTCCTCTCAAGACGACTTCGGCAGCCTTGTCGGCACTCAGATCTACAACGAGGATGCGCCCGAAATAAAGCTCACGGTGGAGGGCGTGTTCGAGGACTTCCCGAAGAACGGGACGCTTGACTATGACATACTCCTCTCGATGGAGACCTACAGCAAGTGGAGCACGACCAACTGGATGGGGAACGACCGCTACAAAGGCTACGTGAAGCTCATGCCGGGCGTGGACCCGAACAGCCTCACCGACGCCATCCGCAAGATGCAGGAGGCGCATCAGCCCCTCGCCGAACTTGAGGCGAACGGGTCCAGCCTGCGCTACTTCCTGAGTCCTTACGACAAGATGCACACTTCCAACCCGCAGGTCCGTTCGCAGGTGATTCTGCTCTCCATCGTCTCGGTGCTGCTCATATTGATTTCCCTGCTTAACTACATCCTCATCGTGATTTCCTCGATGGTGAAGCATTCCAAGGACATAGGTGTCCGCAAATGCTACGGGGCCGAGAAGAAGGACATCTACGGAATGCTGTCGAGGCAGGCTTCCGGGCAGCTGCTTCTGTCGCTGATTCTTGCCGCGGTCATCGTCTTTGCGGGACGGAGCATCGTGGAGAATCTCCTCGGAGTGCCATTCCGGACGCTTCTGGTGCCGCAGAGCATCGTGGCCATCGTTGCGGTGCTGGCAGTGGTGCTGATCGTCTCCATCGTGGTTCCGGCGGAACTCTACCAGAGGATACCCGTACATCTCGCCATCAAGAACTACAAGGAGAATTCGCGCCGCTGGAAGCTGGGGCTCCTCGGGGTGCAGGTGCTTATCAACGTGTTCCTCGTGGTGATGATGCTCATTATCGGCGCCCAGTACAGAATAGTTTCGCACGGCGACACGGGATATGATTATGGCGACCTGTACTATGTCAGCCTCTATGACGGTGACAGGCAGGCGCAGCTGCGGGCCGTGACGGCGCTCCGTAGTCTTCCGGAGGTGAGCGGGGTCGCGACCGCGTACAACCTGCCGTACAGGGGCTCCAACGGGGACAATGTCTATCTTCCGGACGATGAGAGGGAACTCTTCAACATCGCCGACCAGTATGAGTGTTCGCCGGAATTTTTCGACCTGTTGGGCATCTGCTTCCTGGAGGGCCGTGCACCGAGGGATTCGAGCGAAGTGGTGGTGGACGAGAAGTTCGTGGAGAAGATGGCGAACTTCACGGACTGGAGCGACGGGGCCGTGGGCAAGCAGATTCGCGTGACCGGGCACGAGCGCGGCGGCGTCATGAACAAGGGGCTGTTCACCATTTCGGGTGTCTATAAGAGCTATCTTATCGGCGACCTCCAGTCAGTGGACAAAAGGCCGAGCGCCCTGTTCTACGGGGAATTGGCCTCGACAAAGGCCTGGATGCCGCATGTCCTGTTCCGGATGAGTCCGGGAGCGCTTGAGAAGGTGAATGCAGCCCTGAGCGAGGCCCTGGATGGGCGTGAGGTGAAAATCATCTCCTACGAGGATTCCATGAGGGCGCTTTACGATGACAGCAAGAAGATGCGCAACACGATGGCGGTGGGTGCGGCGTTCTCGCTGCTGATAGCCCTTCTGGGTCTTGTCGGCTTCATCCGCGACGAAAGCCTGCGACGGAGCAAGGAGATGGCGGTGCGCAAGATTAACGGAGCGAGCGTCAGGGACATACTCGCCATATTCTCTATGGACATTCTCAAGCTCTCCCTCGTGATGGCGGCTCTCGCGTGCGTCGCGGCGTTCTTCGTGGCCCGCAGGTGGCTGGAGCAGTTTGCGCAGAAAATTTCGCTGAGTCCGCTCTACTTCATCGGTGGCTCCATCATCGTGCTGCTGATCGTCCTTGCCGTGGTGGTGCTGAAC
>CAVGYS010000146.1:2975-3890 GCA_963633505.1 Oscillibacter sp. MSJ-31 | reverse complement strand
GCCGCGCACCACGCGCGAGCCTCCGCTCCTCTGGCTCCTGCCTCCGAACGGAGAACCTCCTCCGAACGGGGATCCCCCACCGAACGAAGAGCCTCCGAAACTGAATCCTCCCCCGAAGATGTTCTTCAGAAGATCGTCCAGACTGCCGAAATCCTGCGCCCAGTTCTGCCCGCCGGAAGTGTCGCCGACACCGGCGAAGCCGAATTTGTCATATTTGGCCTTCTTGTCAGGGTCACTGAGCACGGAATAGGCCTCCGAGGCCTCCTTGAATTTCGCCTCGGCCGTCTTCTTCTCATCATCCGTGCCGCTTACCCAACGGTCCGGATGCCATTTGAGCGCCGCCTTGCGGTATGCGCTCTTTATGTCGTCAGCGCTGGCCCCTTTCTGCAGGCCGAGCACTTCGTAGTAATCTCTTTTCTCTGCCATAATCAATTATGCTCCAACCACCACCTTGGCATAGCGGAGTACCTTTCCGTTGAACGTGTACCCGGTCTGGATCACGTCCACCACCTTGCCTTTGAGCTCTTCCGAGGGAGAGGGAATCTGTGTCACCGCTTCGTGCAGGTCGGTATCGAACTTCTCTCCTTTCGCCTCAATCTTGGCGAGCCCCTTGGTCTTCAGGTAATCCATCAGCTTGCTGTAAATCAGGCTGGTGCCTTCCTTGGCGGCTTCGTCCTGAGAGGAGGCGAGCATCTGGAGCGCCCTCTCGCAGGCGTCAAGCACCGGAAGCATCCCCTTGACCGTCTCGGCCGAAGCTGACACCGTCAGGGACAGCCTCTCTTCGGCGGAGCGTCTGCGGAACGTCTCGAACTCTGCCATGAGGCGGAGATAGTCATCCTTTTCTTTCGCCAGTTTGTCAGTGAGTTCGGCGACCTGCTTCTTGAACTCCTCTTCTTTTTTGCTCGTTTTCTTTTT
>CAVGYS010000146.1:0-2848 GCA_963633505.1 Oscillibacter sp. MSJ-31 | reverse complement strand
CCACTCTGTCGTATGCCTCTATCTTGGTGTCTCCGACGGCGATGCTGGCGTCGTTCCCCCGGATGACTCCGACTATTATCGCATTCTGCGGGAAGTCGAGGTCCTTGAGCGGAGCCTTGGTGATGGGGGAGCCGGGAGCCACCGTGTATTCCATCACCTCGGTGTTGGTGCCCGCCATGTAGCGTACGAAACGTGCCTTGCCGGAAAGCGTGAGCCTGAATATTTTGCCCGCCGTGATGAGTTTGCGGTTGATGACGCTGTCCACGCCCATCTCCTCCGCAAGCCTGACGTACTCGATGTTCTCCACCTCGGCCACGGTCCTGGCGACTCCGAACTTGCGCGCCACGACGCAGGAGAGCACGTTGCTCTCGTCGTTTTCGCCCAGGGCGATGAAGGCGTCATGCTGCTGGATGCCCTCTTCGTAGAGGAAGTCCGAGTTTCGTCCGTCCCCGTTTATGACAAGGACCGACTCCGGCAGATTTTCAGAGAGGTGGATGCAGCGCTCCTTGTCCTTCTCGACAATCTTGACGCTGATTCCGCTCTCGGCAAGCGAGCGGGCCAGCATCTCCGACGTCCTCCCGCCGCCGAGGATGAAGGCGCTGCTGATATCTATGTTGCTCTTTCCGAATAACTTATGCAGGGTCTCGGACCCCTCCCTCTTGGAGATGGTGAAGACGAGGTCTCCGAAAAGGAACTTGGTGTTGAGCTTCGGGATGATGGTCTTGCCGTCGCGGGAGATGGCGATGACGCGGAACTGCCGGAGGTCTTCCGGGGCCACGGTCTTAATGAACTCGGAGAGTTTGAGGTCGAGCAGGGGAGAGTCCTCGTTGAGCTTGAACACGGCGATCTTGAGCTTGCCGTGCGCGAATTCCATCGTCTCCGCCGTCGAGTTGTGGTTGAGGAAGCTGATTATCTCGTCCGCCGCTATCCTTTCCGGATAGAACATCATCTCGATGCCCATCTCTTTGAACAGCAGCTTGTTCTCGGCGGACAGGAACTCCTCGTCGCTGACCCTTGCGATGACCTTCGCGGCCCCGAGTCTCTTTGCGAGCAGGGCCCCCACGATGTTGACTTCCTGCGGAGCGAAGGGATACACGGCGATATACAGGTCGGCCCTCTGAACTCCGGCCTCCTTCAGGACTTTGATCGATGAGGGATTGCCGATGATGGTCTCCACGTCCGTATAGGCCGCCATCGGCCCTATTCTCTGCGGATTGTCATCTATTATGGTTATTTCGTTGCCTTCCGAGCGAAGCATCTTCGCTAGATGGGATCCCACCTCTCCGGCGCCTTCAATGACTATCTTCATTTTTTCGCAAATAATCAAAAATCCCCTTCCCGCGCAGCAGGGACTCCAGTATGATGCATATCCCCGTCAGTCCGTGGACTTCTCCTCCCCTTGGGGCAGCCTTGTGCGGGACCCTCCTTAGAGAGCGGTACTCGCGGTGAGCCCGCAGCACGGCCAAACAGAAGCGCGGCCTGCCCCCGAGCAGATAGATGAGGGCGCTACAATCATCCAGAAGAATCCTGGTGAAAATCCTGACGCGGGCCCTGAACCCTCCTATGGTGGACGCGAGGTTGTTTTCGAGCAACAGCAGCCCGTTGCGGTAGTTGAGCTTGAGCTTCATCTCCGAAGTGCGGGGGAGCGTGCCGCCGCCAAGATGCCAAATCACTGATGACGGGACGACGCGAACCCTGCGCCCAGCGAGCTGCGCCCTCCAGCAATAGTCGATCTCCTCCATGTGGGCGAAGAAACGCTCGTCCAGCCCCCCGGACTCCTCCCAGAGAGAAGCCCTGGTCATAAGGCAGGCCCCGGACACCCAGAGGACATCCTTGACCGAAGAGTATTCCGGGCCGTCGATATCGGTGCGGGACAAGACCCTTCCCCGGCAGAAAGGATAGCCGAAACGATCCAGATAGCCCCCTGCGGCACCGGCGTATTCGAGCTTGCCGGTCTGTATGTAGGAGCCGTCCGTGTGGGTGAGAGCCAATAACTTGGGTCCGCAGACACCGCACTCGGGATGCGAGTCCATGTAGCCCGTGAGCTCATCGAGCCAACCGGGCCTTACCAGGATGTCGGAGTTGAGCAGGAGCAGGTATTCCGCCCGGGTCTCGGGATTCGAGAGGAGCCTCTCGACAGCGCGGTTGTACCCTCCGGTGAAGCCGTAGTTACGGTCCAGGACAATCGTCCTGATGCTCGGGAAATGCGCGGCGAGCATCTCCACGGAGCCGTCCGTGCTTCCGTTGTCGGCAACTATGAGCTCCGCATCCCGGCCGAGGATGCTTTCCTCAAGGGCCGGGATGAACTGGAGCAGATAGTCTCTGGTGTTCCAGTTGAGTATGACAACGGCGGTCTTCAGAGTGTCTTTCTATTTGTTGCAGCAGCAGCCTTTCTCTTCGCCGTAGCCGCAGTCTTTCTCTTCGGAGCAGTCGCAACCCTCGCCGCAGCCGCAGTCTCCGCCGCATCCGCCGTCCTCGCAGTTGCAGCCCTCACCGCAATGGCAACCTTCTTTCGGGAGATATTCTCCGTGAAGTCCTTCCTTCAACTCCTTCTCGCTGGCTTCGCGCACGCTCTCCACCTTTCCGGTGAAGTGCAGGGTCTTGCCTGCCATGGGGTGATTGAAGTCCATGGTCACGTTGTCCTGTCCGACTGACTCGACCTTGCCTTGAACCACCTGTCCCGAGGAGTTGAGCATCGGGATGACGTTCCCCGGCACGAGGAGATCTTCGCGCAGTTTGCCGTCGATTTCAAAGGCGCTCTTCGGGATCTCGACCTTGTATTTGGGCTCGTACGTGCCGTAACCCTCTTCCGGGGTGAGGGTGAACTCGAAACTGTCTCCCGGCTCTT
>CAVGYS010000145.1:0-3949 GCA_963633505.1 Oscillibacter sp. MSJ-31 | reverse complement strand
CCATGACGGTGGTGGCGCTGGAAGACTGTATGATGGCCGTGACGCCGAGTCCGGTGGCCACTCCCTTGAGAGGGTTGGAGGTGATTGAGGATACGAACCGGCGAAGACCGTCGCCTGCCGCTTTCTGGAGTCCCGAACTCATGAGATTCATTCCATAGAGGAACATTCCGAGGGCTCCGACAAGGGTGAGGATGCTTAAAATCATCTAAATGCTGAATTTTGGCGCAAAAATGACAAAAATCATCCGTAATGCGAAAAATGCAACGCAGATGTAACATAAATTTAACAATCGCGATTCCGGATGTTGGGCGGAAACGATATATTTGCGGAACGTATGACAGAGATACTTATCATAGAAGACGAGTCCGACATCCGGGAGATTCTGACTTTCAATCTGGAGAACGCCGGCTACAAGGTCCTCTCCGCAGGCTCGGCCGAGGAGGGCCTCAAGCTCCTCGGGACGGACACCGCCCTGATTCTGCTTGATGTGATGCTCCCCGGGATGTCCGGTTTCCAGCTGGCCTCGAGGCTCCGCAAGAATGACGGGAACAGGGTTCCCATCATATTCCTCACCGCTCGCAGCACCGAGAACGACCTCCTGACAGGCTTCTCCGCAGGCGGGGACGACTATATCTCCAAGCCTTTCTCCATCAACGAGGTCCTTGCCAGGGTGAAGGCCGTGCTCCGGCGTTCGCCTGCCACTTCCCCCGACGGCGGAGTGCTGCGCTTCGGAGAGCTTGTCATAGACCCGGACAGCGAGACGGCCGAGCTGGACGGGGAGCAGCTGCCGCTCTCGCGCAAGGAATTCGACCTGCTCTCTCTTCTCGCCCGTCATCCCGACACCTACTTCTCGCGCGCTGCGCTGATTTCCGAACTGTGGCGCGACGCCCCGTACGTGCTTGACCGGACGGTGGACGTGCACATCGCGAGAATCCGCAGCAAGCTGGGCCGTTACCACGACATAATCCGCAACAAGACGGGCTTCGGATATTACCTCGATTCCCATTATGAGCTACCGGAATAAACTCATCCTCGCGATATCCTCGGTGTTCCTGCTCTTCGCAGTCGGGGCCGTATGCCTCGGCCTTGTCAGCGAGGACAGCTACCGGCGCGCCATAATCAAATCGCGGCTCGAAGGCTACGCGGACATGATCGCAACGGAGGGGGAGAAGGTGATGGAATATCTTCCCGACGACCTCCGGGTGACGGAAATCTCCCCCGACGGAGAGGTCACTTTCGACTCCTCCGTCTCCGCCGGAACTCTTGAAAACCACCTCGACCGTCCGGAGATAAAGGAGTGCATGCGCAGCGGCGTGGGCGGGGCCATCCGCAAATCGGCCTCCTCGGACAAGAAATATTTCTATTTCGCCAAGTCCTACGACGGACGCATCATCAGGGTCGCCCAGGTCTTCGACGTGGAGCTCGGGAAGTTCTTCAGGGCTGACTGGATGCTGATACTGAGCATCTTCCTCCTGCTGGTGCTCGCGCTCGTGGTCCTCGTGTGGCTTTCCGACCGCTTCCAGCGGCAGGAGGCCGAAGCCGCCGACAGGCAGACGCGGCTCCTCAAGCACGAGATGACGGGCAACATCTCGCACGAGCTCAAGACCCCGGTGAGCAGCATCCAGGGCTACCTTGAGACGATAGTCAACCATCCGGAGCTCGACGAGGACAAGCGGCGGCTTTTCATCGAGCGCTCGTACCTGCAGGCCCTGCGCCTCTCGGATATGATCGCCGACATCTCGCTGATTACCAAGCTGGAGGAGGTGCCGGAGCAGTTCAAGCTCAAGCCGGTCAACCTCAGAACCGTGATGTCCGAAGTGAGCGACGAGCTCTCCGGGCAGCTCTCCGATCATCGCATCAGCATCGAGAACAATCTTCCTCCCGTGTGCCTGAACGCCAACTATCTGCTCATTTATTCGATTTTCCGCAACCTTGTCGAGAACAGTCTCAAATATGCCGGGGACGGTTGCTCCATCAGCGTCTCGGGAGTCGCGTGCGGGGGAGGGAAATACAGCCTCGACTACCATGACACGGGGCGCGGCGTTGAGAGCGACCAGCTGGAGAAGATATTCGAGCGCTTCTACCGCATCGACGCCGACAGGGCCAGACAGGTCGGGGGTTCGGGACTCGGACTGTCGATAGTGCGCAATGCCGTGCGCTTCCACAAGGGCAGCATCTACGCCTACCGCGTGAGCGGGGGCGGGCTCGGTTTCCGCTTTACCTTGCGCAGCATCTGAGCGGTCATCGTTTGAAAAACGGCCGGGGTGCAAGAAAAGAGGGGAATTGTTTCAAAACAGCATCTAATTCCCTATTTTTGTTGTAAAAAATACGGATATGGCAGACGAAAAGATCATTTTCTCAATGAACGGCGTGGGCAAGGTCCTGCCGCACAACAACAAGACGATCCTCAAAGACATCTACCTCTCGTTCTTCTACGGGGCCAAGATCGGCATCATCGGTCTCAACGGCTCCGGAAAATCCACGCTCCTGAAGATAATCGCAGGCGTGGAGAAGTCCTATCGCGGAGAAGTCGTATGGGCGCCGGGCTATTCCGTCGGCTACCTTGAGCAGGAGCCTCAGATGGATCCTGACAAGACCGTCATCGAGGTCGTCGAAGAGGGAGTCCAGCAGGTCAAGGACGTGCTCGACGAGTACAACGAGATATCCCTCAAGTTCATGGAGCCTATGGACGACGATGCGATGGCCGCCCTCATAGAGAGGCAGGGCGAGCTCTCCGAGCAGATCGAGCATCTGGGAGGCTGGGAGCTGGAGTCCAGGCTCGAGAGGGCGATGGACGCCCTGAACTGTCCTCCTGCGGACGCGAAGATTTCCGTGCTTTCCGGGGGAGAACGCAGAAGGGTCGCCCTGTGCCGTCTGCTGCTTCGCGAACCGGACGTGCTTCTGCTCGACGAGCCGACCAACCACCTCGACACCGAGAGCATCCAGTGGCTCGAAGCCCATCTCAGGCAGTACAAGGGGACGGTGATCGCGGTGACGCACGACCGTTATTTCCTCGACAACGTGGCCGGGTGGATCCTTGAGCTGGACCGTGGGGAAGGCATTCCGTGGAAGGGCAACTACAGCTCATGGCTGGAGCAGAAGACAAAGAGGCTCGAGCTTGAAGAGAAGCAGGAAAGTCGCCGGCGCAGGACTCTCGAGCACGAGCTCGAATGGGTGCGGATGGCTCCGAAGGCCCGCCAGGCCAAACAGAAGGCCCGACTCGGCGCATACGAGAAGCTCGCCTCCGCCGACGCCCGCGAGAAGGAAGCCAAACTTGAGATATACATCCCGAACGGGCCGCGTCTCGGAGACAAGGTCATCCAGTTTCACGACGTGTCCAAGGCCTACGGGGACAAGCTGCTCTTCGAGCATCTGTCCTTCTCCCTCCCTCCTGCCGGCATCGTGGGGGTCATAGGTCCGAACGGAGCCGGAAAGACCACCCTCTTCCGTATGATAATGGGCACCGAGAAGCCGGATTCCGGAAGCATCGAAATCGGTGAGACGGTCAAGATCTCCTACGTGGACCAGCAGCACAAGAGCATCGACCCGGACAAGACCGTGTTCGAGACGATCGCCGGGGATTCCGAGTGGGTGCGTCTTGGCAACAGGGACATAAACGCCCGAGCCTGGGTGTCGCGATTCAACCTCAGCGGCGCGGATCAGGAGAAGCTTTGCGGCGTGCTCTCCGGCGGGGAACGCAACCGTCTGCACCTCGCGCTGACTCTCAAGGACGAGGGCAACGTGCTCCTGCTCGACGAGCCTACCAACGACGTGGACGTCAACACCATCCGCGCCCTGGAGGACGGCCTTGAGAACTTCGCCGGCTGCGCCGTGGTGATCAGCCACGACCGCTGGTTCCTCGACAGGGTTGCCACCCATATCCTCGCCTACGAGGGGGATGCCAAAGTGGTGTTCTTCGAGGGGAACTATGCCGAATATGAGGAGAACC